>DQVB01000099.1 GCA_015661985.1 Planctomycetota bacterium
GCCAGCGGTTCCGGCGGAGCCGGCCAGGCGCCGCCGGCGGCAGCGGCTGCCGCGGGAGGTCTGGGTGGCCAGCGTTTCGCAGAACGGACTGGAGGCCGCCGGCCACGAACAAATGATCCGCAAGATGCTGGCGCGGATGAAAGAGGTAGCGCCGCTGGAACCGGATATCATCTGTCTTCCCGAGGTGTTTCCCTTCGCCAACCTGTCCACAGGCCGTCCGCCGGTGGCCCAGGTGGCGGAAACGCCGATCGGAGCGGTTTGCGAGCCTTTTGCCCGATTTGCCCGCGACCACCACTGCTATGTGGTCTGTCCCGTTTACACGCGCCAGGGCGGGGAGTGCTACAACGCGGCGGTGTTCATCGACCGCTCCGGACGGGTAATGGGAGAATATCGGAAGATCCATCCCACGATCGGCGAAATGGAGGCCGGCGTGGCCCCCGGGCCGCTCGATCCGCCGGTGTTCCGAACGGATTTCGGTGTGGTGGGCGCACAGATCTGTTTCGACATCGAGTGGCACGACGGCTGGCAGAGGCTCGCGCAGGCAGGGGCCGAAATCGTTTTCTGGCCTTCCGCCTTCGCCGGCGGCTCGATGGTCAACACCAAGGCCTGGGAGAACCACTACGCCGTGGTTTCCAGCACGCGCAAAGACACGACGAAGATCTGCGACGTCACCGGCGAAGAGGTGGCCCGCTCCGGGCGATGGGACAAGTGGGTCTGCGCCCCGCTGAACCTGGAGAAGGCCTTCCTGCACACCTGGCCCTACTGCAACCGGTTTGCCGACATCCGCGCCCGCTACGGACGCAAGGTTCGCATTCGCACTTTCCACGAAGAAGAGTGGACCATTTTGGAAAGCCGTTCGCCCGAGGTGCGCATCGCCGATGTGATGCGCGAGTTTGAACTGAAGAGCCACGCCGAGCACATCCGCCAGGCCGACCTGGCGCAGCGGGCTCGCCGCAAGGCCCCCGCCGGTCGGTCCTGAGGTGCCCGCCGCGCTGCCCACCGACGGTCGACTCGGGTCCCCACCCAAGCGGAACCGGGGTATGGGGGATGGTGGCATTCGGGCACGGCTCATTGGCAGCCACGGCATGCCCCCAGACGTCTGGGTCAGAAAAAAATCTCCCTTTTCCTCGTTTCTTGAGAACCTCGGCTATCGCCCTATCTGGCGTACCGTACCGACACCGTGTAGGATAGCCCTCGCCGCATGGCGGTGCCCGGTGGCCTGGCACAGGCGTGGGCCAACCGCGGCTGGCCGCAGCGGACGGACTGCCTGGTCGCCGATTGACGGGTTGTAACCGATGCCAATCCCTTTGCACTGAACAGAAAAGGAGCCTAGCGGTGGACCGTGTACGAGCTGTTTGCGTGGCTCTCCTGCCGCTCCTGGCCGCTGCGGCGTTGGCCCGGGCGGGCGAGGAGATCGCCTTGTTCAATGGCAAAGACCTGGAGGGCTGGACCTTCCGCGGGCGGACGCCGGAAGACGAGAACCCTTTCTACGTGGAGAAGGGCATCCTGTGCTGCCGCGGTCGTCCGGTGGGTTACCTGCGGACGAACCGCAAGTATAGGGACTTTGTGCTCAAGCTCGAGTGGCGCTGGCCGGAAGGCTCCAAGCCGGGCAACAACGGCGTACTGCTGAGTATCCAGGACGGCAAGCATTTCTACGACAACACGTGGCCCAAATCGATCGAGTTGCAGCTGTTCCACCAGCACGCGGGGGACATTCTGACGATCGGCGGGTTTCCGCTCCAGACGGGTCGCAACCGCGGGCGTTACACGCCGAGGATGAAGGACAGTAACGAAAAGCCGCCAGGCGAGTGGAACGAGTACGAGATGAGTTTGCGGAAAGGTCGCCTGAGGGTACTGGTCAACGGCCAGTTGCAGAACGAAGCGACTGAAGTGGCCAGGCTTCCGGGTTACATCGGCCTGCAATCGGAAGGTGCGCCCATCCAGTTTCGCAACATCCGCCTGGTACCGTTCGATTGAGGGGCTTCCAACGCGGCGGCGCCTTGCGATCACCGCAAGCCTCACATGCTCGCGTTGTCAGACGCCTCGTTTTCTCACTATTGCTGCGCTCCGTCGGCCTTGTGGGTTCGCTGGGCCTTCAACTGGCCGACCATGAAGCTCATCGCCCGGCAGTATTCGGAGACTGCGGCGGCGAAAGCCCCGGCCTTCTGGGCCGCCGTCGCCTGGTCACGGTGGCGGGCGAAACGGCTCCAGTCGACGGTCCAACCGCCGCGGACAGCGGCATCTTCGAGCTGCTGGACCGTGTCGGCCAGTTTCTTGGCAAAGGCCTCGTCGGGCTGGCAGTCGATGGTCTTGTACGGGCCGCGCCCCAGTGCCTGGCCCTGGTACATCCTGGGAACCCACTTCCCGCCGGAGCGTGCGATGATCACGGCGCCGCCCACCCCGACCGCAGCCAGAAGGCTGATCACAGCCAGCAACCATTGGGCGAAGGCTGCCAGGATGAGCGAGCCGAGGGCGAACAGGCCGATGGCTCCCAGAACGATGGACGGCAGCGGTTTGGCAGCCTCCTTCGGGTGGCCCACCTCATCTGGCCGGCCCACCTCGTGCGGCGGCGATTCCGGCACGTCGGGCTCCTCGAGCACCCGGATCACGATCACCGTGATGTTGTCCGGCCCACCGCGCAAGTTGGCCAAGTCCACCAGGGCCCGCGCCGCCTGGTCGGGGGGCATGGAGCCGGCGATTTTTCCGATTTCGTCGTCCTCTAGCGGGCCGGACAGTCCGTCGCTGCAAAGCACTAGGGTATCGCCCGCTTGAACGGAAAACGGACCCTCCAGGTCCACTTGCACATCGGCGTGCGGCCCCAGGGATCGCGTGATGATGTTGCGGGGGATGAAGCTACCCGAATCGTCCGCGGCGATGTGCCCGGCGGCTTTCATCTCCCAGATCAAGCTATGGTCGAAAGTCAACTGCTCCAGGCGGTGGCCCCTGAGCCGGTAGGCCCGGCTGTCCCCCACGTGGGCCAAGAAAACGCCCTGCGGGGTCACGGCCATGACGCAAACGGTAGTCCCCATCCCCTTGAAGTCCGGACTGGCCTGCCCCCGCTTGTAGATGCGCTGGTTGGCGTCCCGCACGGCGGCCAGCAGGGCATCGGGGGGCGATCCGTTGCGGTGCTTGAAGTAGCTCAGCGGAACCACGTCGGTGGCGATCTTGCTGGCCAACTCCCCAGCGGCGTGGGCCCCCATGCCGTCGGCCACGACGAACAGATGCCCGCGCTCAAGCCACTTCCACCGGTTGGGGGCCACCGCCACCGCAAACGAATCCTGATTGTTCGACCGGCGGAGCCCGACGTCGGTCAACGCGGCGTGTTCAAGAAAACAGTCCCAACGGGAACGGCTTCGGTCCATCCTGCTCGCCGGCCCAAGGCCGGACCAGTCGTTACGGCCCGTCCCCCGTCGGGCCGCGGTACGCCAGTTTGTATCCGCACCAGGCAGCTCGGCCTGCCTGACCACATCGCGAGGCCTGATCGGCCTCCAGTCCTGTCGCAAGAACACTCAACACCCGGGCTCCGCCACCCCTGATGGGTAACAATAAACCGTCTTGCCGGGTTCGGATGGGGAGATCGCCGACCCCAGGGCCCCTGTCAGCCGACAACTCACCGCAGATTCGGCCTGGAATGACCCTGACCCTCTAAGTATACTCCGCCCGTTCGGCTGCGTCACGTCTCGGACAAGTTCGCATGTCACTGGGCATCCGATTCTCACGCACTGTTCCCCCGATCCAAGGAGCCTGGATCCTGCCAGGACGGCGTTCCGGGCCCGGGTTCGGCGGCCTTTTTTGGCCAGGCTTCCTGGCCAGTCTGGTGGTGTGCGGGCTGCTGGTGATCCAATCGGGGTGCGTGCGACGGAGGATGACCATTCGTACCACCCCGCCCGGGGCCCTGGTGTACGTGGACGACTACGAGATCGGAACCACCCCCGTTTCCGCGAACTTTACCTACTACGGCCCCCGGAAGATCCGGCTGGTCAAGGACGGCTACGAGACCCGGACGATCCTGCAGCCGGTGCCTCCTCCGTGGTATCAGGTTCCGCCGCTGGACTTCATCACCGAAAACCTGGTGCCGGGCGAGATCCGTGACCACCGCGTATTCACCTACCCGCTGACTCCCCGGGTTCTGGTCCCGACCGAGCAGATCATCAGCCGCGGCGAGGCGCTGCGGAGAGAGGTTCAGGGTACGGCCGCGGCGGTCCCGCCGCCAGCTCGAACAGCTCCACCCCAGGTGCCATCAGCCGCCCCCTCGCCTGTCGGCCAACCCCCACCGGCCGGCCCGCAACCGCCCGGTTCGCCGTCACCCGGCAGCGTCCCCCTCCACTCGCTGCCCCCCCGCTAACGGGCCCCTTCCACCGAGGCGGTCGCCGCCAACTGGTCTGGCCCAAGCCGTCTTCTGCTGCGCCGCCTCGGGCCGGCCAGCCGGTCAGTTGGTCCCGCGCTTCTGCAACGCGGCTAGATGGGCGGCGATCTGTTGGAACACCGAAGCCAGGAAATAAGTGGTGCGTTTCTGCCAGCGTTTGGCCACCAGCGATTGGGGGAAAACCAGCACATCGCCGCGCCCAGGCAGGCCATGGACGGCCAATTCGCGGCCCCGGTCATCGGTCACCACCACCCAGCTCAGCCCGAGGCCCCGCACCAGCAGCTCGCCGAAACCGATCCCCACCACGCGGATCGCCGCATTGATCTGTTGCGGGTCCGTTTCGCGGGTGGCCGTCCACGCGGCAAAGGCCCGATCCAACGCTCCCAGCGTCAAGGCTTCGGGGGCATCCTCCGGCGAAAAAGCCTCCACGAAGATGCGCACCCCGTCCAACTGGTCTCGGATCCACTCCTCTTCGGCGGCCGTCAAGGGTTCGATCGTCTGTTTCATGAGCCGTTGTCCTCTCGTCCAGCAAGTTTGGCTGGAAGCAGCGCAGCCAGCCCCACGACGCACGCCGCACAGAGGGCCGAGCAGCTCAGCCAAATCCTGGTCCAACCACGGACCACCACCGCACCTTGCTCCTGGGAAAACCACTTGCCCACCTGTCGGCTGACCAGCCCACCGGCCAGGAAGCCGTATCCGTTGACGGGTGGAGCTGGCCCCCAATATGAGGGATCATACATCCCCACACTGTGTTGAGTCTATCAGGCCGATGTGACCTGTCAAGCCGCTTGGGCCACAAATCGGGAAACCTACCGAGGCGTCGTACCGCCGATCGCACAGGGAAAACCATTGCCGGACGAACGCGACTGGCCCTCTTGCACCCGTAGTGACAGTACAGCCCAGCTGAGAA
>DQVB01000397.1 GCA_015661985.1 Planctomycetota bacterium
CCGTGAAGAGGGTGTACACTCTCTTCAAAGTGCATCAATTGGTGGAGTCAAGATCAAGGGTAAGTTGCGGCCACCCTGAAAGGGCAGTAGAATGTCAGTTGCAGGGCAAGTCCGCCGCAGGCGAGCGCCGCCCGGGGTACACGGACGCCCGGCATCGGGCACGATCGCCGATGGGATCAGCATGTCGGCTTGGTTCTGATACGCTGAGCACGAGGTTCTACGTCTCCGAAGGGCCATGAGAATGAATGCACATCCGACGAATCGTTCCGGCAACGCCCCCCTCCCTGCTTCACGACCGCCGTCGCGGAGGATCTTTCTCAAGAAAGGCGTCTCGATCGCGGTCGGGCTGTCCGTTCCCTGCTTCGTGCCCTGCGGCGTTCTCGCCGGCCCGGGCAGACCGGGGGCGAACGATCGAGTGCATATCGGCGTGATCGCGTGCGGCGCACGGGCCGAATACCTGATCAAAAACATGCCGCCGGCGGGTCGGGTCGTAGCCATTTGCGACTGCGACACCCCCAAGATGGACGGCTTGCTCCGGCGCAGCGGCGGCCCCGAATGGGCAACGTACCAGGATTTCCGGAACATGATCGACCGGCAGAAAATGGATGCGGTCATCGTGGCGACCGTTGACCACGCCCGCGTGCTGGCCAGTATCCTGGCATGCCAGGCCGGTATGGACGTCTATGCGGAGAAACCGTTGACCCTGACCATCGGCGAGGGGCAGGCGCTGATCCGGGCCGTCAGGAAATACAAGCGCATCCTGCAAGTCGGGACGCAACAGCGGTCCATGGAACCAAATCATTGGGCCGTCGAAAAGATTCGCCGCGGAGCGATCGGCAAGGTCAAGACGGTCCTGGCTCGGCAATACAAGTCGCCGTTCTTCTATAAGAGCCTGCCGCGGGAACCCGTTCCCGCCGGGCTGGATTGGGACCTCTGGTCGGGCCAGGCACCTATGCACCCGTACAATCATCAGCTCCAGAAGAAGCTCAAAGGTTGGCAAGGATGGCCGCAGTGGCGCGATTACTCCGGGGGCGACGTGACGTTGCACGGTGCGCATGCCGCGGATCAAATCCAATTCACCCTTGGCAAAGACGATACGGACCCCGTGGAAATCTGGCCCGTGAGCACGGGACGCGATGCTCTGATCCGCATGAGATACGAGGATGGCACGGAAATCCGGTTCGAACGCGATTTTGGAGTCCATTGGGGGGCTGTGTTCGTAGGCGAAGACGGCCAAAAGATCGAGATCAACCGTGGAACCGTCAAGAGCAACCCGAAAGAACTCACGCGCGACGCGCCGCCGCCGAGCGGCGGGAACGCCAACCCGCATCTGCAGAACTGGCTCGACTGCATCAAGACGCGCGAGGATCCGATTGCCCCGGTCGAGGCGGGACATCGGGCGATCAATTTGTGCCACTTCATCAATATATGTCGCGAGTTGGGCCGGAAGCTGCGATGGGATCCTCGACGAGAAGAATTCCTGGGTGATGATGAGGCCAATGCCCTGATCCATCGGTCACGCCGCAAAGGATATGAACTGCCCGACCTCGGCTGACAGGCGCGAACAGAAACGTGTCGCGCTCGGCGAACGTGGTCTACCATGCGTTGGATCGTGTCCCGTTTTTCTGTTCTGCGCTTGTTGAGGTGAAGATTCTGCCATGGTCCGAATGTTGAAGCAACGGAGATTCCTCCTGATCACGGCCGCCATCGCGATCGTTGCAGCTCCAGAGATTTGCGGAGCGACGGATCTTTTGGCGAAAACGGCGCGGGACGAATTGGACAGGCTGGAAGAACGGGTTCCCACGTTCCACCGCGTGGAATTGCCCGCCGGCGCGGGGACGGTGCGGCTGAGGCCCGAACAGGCGCTGACGATCGAGCAGTTGCGCGACGTCACACTCGACGACGCCCCGCCGCACCTGGGTACGCCGCCCCGCTATGCCGCCAACCAGACGGACGACTTCGAGCCCGGCACGGCGCCGTATGAAGCACGCGCCATCCGGCCATTCCGGCTCCGCTATTTCAACTGCGAGTTCAACTACGGCGGCTGGCACAACTTCAAAATGGCCGACTACGCCGCCACGCACGGATTCAACATCATCTACCCCTATACGCGCAAAGTGGAGGAAGGCCGCCATCTGCCGGCGGGAACCCAATGGTTGTCCTGGACGGGATTCGACTGGACCAGGTGGATGGCCAGACACAAGATCCCAGCCGGGCGCTACGATCGGATCATGGACGTGAATGTCGAGAAAAGTTTGTTGAAAGAAGGCCGTTTTGCGCGCAATCGCGAGAGCCGAAGAATCGCCGACCGGGCGGACCTGCTGATGATCGACATGGAACATCCCGTGTTGCCTCCCGAGCGGCTGCGCGAGGCATCGTGGTACCCGGCCGCGGCGGACCCCGCCCGCCAGGCGGCGTTCGAGAAGAAATACTACGACGGCTATGCACGGACCTTTACCGCGCCGGTGCGCGTCGCGAGGAAACAGGGATGGCGGAACATCAGCATCTACGGATGGTATCCTTACGGCCGAACCTGGGGCGGCCTGGAACAAGTGAAGGCGGAACCGGGAACGGACTTCGCCTGGAACGCTTTCGGTCGCCAGGTGTTCGAAGAGGTGGATCTCGTCAACAACTCCGTCTACTGCTTCTACTGGTCGCCGCAGAATGTGGCCTACACGCTGGCGAACATCGACGCCAACATCCGGATGACGGGCAACCGGAAGCCGGTCCGTCCCTACTACTGGACGCTGCTGCACGGCGGTGGCGGCGGATGGCGCTGGTGGCGGGGACAGCCGTTGCCCTGTGAAGAGCAGCGGGCGATGACGGCCATGGCCTTCTTTACCGGAATCGACGGATTCGACTTGTGGAACTGGTCGGGCACGGGAAACCACCACGTGGTGACGTTCGACAAGAAGGCGTTTGGTTCTGAGAAAGACTTCGTTGTCGGCAAGCCGTTCACTGTGATATCG
>DQVB01000311.1 GCA_015661985.1 Planctomycetota bacterium
ACGGTAGGAGCCCGTGGTCGAGCAGTCACCGGGGGG
Organism: Planctomycetota bacterium; assembly: GCA_015661985.1. Lineage (GTDB taxonomy): Bacteria > Planctomycetota > Planctomycetia > Pirellulales > Thermoguttaceae > SZUA-1497. The sequence continues at coordinate 37 of DQVB01000311.1, forward strand.
GACAGACAGCCGAAATGGCTCACAGAGCCGGTCGCCGGATCGGCCCACCAATCACGCGCTGTCGGAGGCCACGATCCGTCGCTGGCCTGCTCGCCTCGGAGCGGTTCCAGAGCGAGGACGCAGGACTACGCCCGTTCAGACCGGGGGGCCTCATCGTCCAGATGGGCTTGCCAGTCGACCCGCGGAGCATCCGCCCACAAGTGCTCCAGATCGTAGAGCTTTCGGGCTTCGGGCGTGAAGACGTGCAGAACGACGTCGCCATAATCCTGGAGAATCCAGGTACTGGATTCATACCCTTCCACGCCCAGTCGCTGCGAGCCGAGCGACGCCAAAAGTCGATCGACTTCCTCGACGACTGCATGCATTTGACGTCGGCTGGTCCCCGTCGCCAGCACAAAGTAATCGACGATCGGTGTGATCCCGGTCAAGTCGAGGACCAGGATGTCCCTCCCTTTGTACTCGTCAGCGATCCGGGCCACCAGGCACGCCTGCTTCAAGCTGCGCTGGCGCCGTCGCTGCTGCTCCTGCTCCAGGTCGATCGACGAATCGCTAATCGGACTCCCCTCTTTCATCCTTTTGCATCACGCCGTCCCGAACCAAATGGAGGCAGCCGGTCGTCCCCGCGAATCATTCAGAGCGCCACGGCGCGGACTGCCGGCCGCCTCAGTCCTTCCGACCACTCGGTTCAATAGAACAACTTCAAGCCATACTGGACGACGAACCCGGCAAACACCACCGACACCATACTCATCAATTTGATCAAGATATTCAAGCTGGGACCACTGGTGTCTTTGAAGGGGTCACCGACGGTATCACCGACGACCGTGGCCTTGTGGGCGTCGGTTCCCTTGCCGCCGTGCGCGCCGCCCTCGATATATTTCTTGGCGTTGTCCCAGGCGCCGCCTGCGTTGGCCATCATAATGGCCACGGCGAAGCCCGCGGTCAGCCCGCCGCACAACATCCCCATCACTCCACCGACGCCCAGCAGCATGCCGACGGCCACAGGAACAAGCAAGCCCAACAAGGCCGGCAGCACCATTTCTTTCTGAGCGGCAACCGTGCTGATATCCACGCAGGCCGCGTAATCCGGGTCGGCTGTGCCTTCCATGATCCCAGTAATCTCACGGAACTGCCGCCGCACCTCTTCGACCATTTTTCCGGCGGCCCGTCCCACGGCCTTCATCGTCAAGGCGCAGAAGACAAAAGCCAACATCACTCCCATGAAGATGCCCACCAGCACTCCTGGGTTCATGACACTGACGTTGTAAAACCGTACGAAATCAGGCATCGTCGCCCTTCGGTTACTGACCGCCAGACCGGCGTCCAGGAGTTCCTGCAAATCCACCGTCGCCGTTCCGCCGATTTCCAACTGGGCGATCGTTTGCAAGCTGGCGGGACCTTGCGCGGCCAGCCGGGGGAAAAGCAGGTACGCGGTGTTCAAAGCGTCCTCTTTCTCTCGCACGGCGATGACGCTGTCGCTGACCTTCAACACATTCGCGTGGGCAAGATCGTCACTGACGGCCACCAGCGGTGCCTTGTGCGCCCAGCGCTCGAAACCGACACGCACCTCTTCTACATACGCCGCCAGCAGGGCCAGCGCTGTCAGAGCGGCCGAGCCGATGGCGAAGCCCTTTCCTGTCGCCGCGGTGGTGTTCCCCAGGCTGTCCAGCGCGTCCGTCCGCTGCCGCACGGTCGGCTCCTGGTTGCTCATCTGAGCATTCCCGCCGGCGTTGTCGGCAATCGGGCCGTAGGCGTCTGTGGCCAACGTGATCCCGAGGGTGCTGAGCATCCCCACGGCGGCAATCGCCACGCCGTAAAGTCCCATCGCAAACAATTGGGGATCGCGAAAATCGAATCCGGTGCAAAAGCCGAACGACAAGATGATCGCGACGCCGACAACGATGATGGGAACCGAAACGCTCGACAACCCCTGCGCAAAGCCCGCGATGATCACCGTCGCTGGCCCCGTAACCGCCTGATCGGCGATGTTCCGGGTCGGGGCGTATTCCTCACTGGTCGAGTACTCCGTCCACCGCCCGATGATCACCCCGGCGAACAGTCCCGTCACGATGGCCAAAAACACGCCGAATAGCTTCCAGCCGTAAGGCAGCCCGGCGGCCGCCAGAGCGGCTTGCGTGTCCGAGGCGGTCGACGGCAGGTACAGAATCACCCCGACCAGCAGCAGAGCCGCGATGGCCACCCCGTAGCTGCTGGCGTTGATCCCGCGCGCCAGGGCTTTCAGAAGGTTGCGCTGGGTCGCTCCCTCTTCTGTACGAACCAGATAGATCCCCGCGATCGACAGCGCGATCCCCACTCCGGCCAAAACCAGCGGCAGCAGCAACATCATCACCTGCATCTTCGGATGACCGTTGTACGCGGCCACGCCCAACGCCGCGCTGGCCAGAATCGACCCGCAATACGACTCATACAAGTCCGCCCCCATGCCGGCCACGTCGCCCACATTGTCGCCGACGTTGTCCGCGATCGTGGCGGGGTTCCGCGGGTCATCCTCGGGAATCCCCGCTTCCTCCTTGCCGACCAA
>DQVB01000579.1 GCA_015661985.1 Planctomycetota bacterium
CCGGGCCTTATTCCGACAAGGGCACTGCCTCCATACCCGATCGGGCCACAAATTGCAAACCCCCAGCCGAACAAGGCCGGCCGCGGCGGCCGGCCAACCCGTCCAAAGGCCCTGGAGTGCTTGAACCGCAACTGCTTTTGGGTAAAACAGTGGAACAGGCCAACCGAAACTGTGACAAACAGGAGGACTGGCAATGACCGTGGGACAATTGATCAAACGGCTGGAGAAATTGGACCCCAAGGCCCGGATCCTTTGCGGTGTGCGGGGCAAGAAGCCCGACACCGATTGGCTGGAGTGGTGCGACCCGGATAACACCCTGAGCATCAAACGTGAGAAGCAGAACGACCGACGGGAGGTAGTCCGCATCGACGTCGTGCTGCCCAGCATGCAACGGGTGTGGAAACTGATCAGCGAATGCAGTAACACGCTCTACATGAAATTCGACGAATACCGCAACGAAGTGTTGATGATGAAAGGCGAAGGCTGAGTCGCCGGCGCCATTTTGCCCGGTTGGAGACGGCCACGCGGATTCAAGTAGCCTGGCTCTCCTGAGCCGGGAACGAGAGTGGGTTACGGCGAGATCCGGCACCGACGATACTCCGCTTTGGAAGGCCAAGTTGCCAGGCTCGTCCACGCTGGAATCGGCGCCATCGGGTTTGCGCCGAGGGGATGCGAGAGCTCTTGATGGAAGCAACAATGCGAAGGGTTTGGTGGGTCTTCCTGGTATCGTGGACGGTCCCGCTCGCGGCGTGGAGTCACGCTTCGGATGCCGTACCGCCATGGGGCGACGCGCCGGCTGGATCGCTGGCCGATGGATTCCTGCCCGGTTGCGGGTTTTCGGTTGTCTTGGCCAGCGACGGGGCCGAGGGGCCGTGTGGGCGGTGGGCTCCGTCAACCACAGGCGCCACAGAGAACGGCCGCCGGATCTGGACCGACGCGGCCCGGGGACTGCAGATGGAGCGAACCGTCCGCTGTCTGAGCGGTTCACCCTTCGTACGCATCGATTCCACCCTGATCAACCGCGGTGAGGAAGCGGTGACGATCCGCTCAGTGTGCCTGGCTGACTGGAGTTTCCGACTGGCCGACAGTGCGGACCGCTTGCGCTACCAGCCGTTGGTTCATCGCGACGATCGCTGGTACGGGTCGACCTATTGGAGCGGGCCCGACTGGACACGGGTGGGCAAAGACTGGCACCATCCAGGGACGAACACGCCCAGCGTGCGGCGCTTCGTGGCCCCGCGCGACGGCCGCGTCACGGTGACGGGCCGAGTGTTCAAGCTGCATCGGGATGGTGACGGCGTGCGAGTGGCGATCCTGCATCAGGGACGCACGGTGTGGGAGGCGGAGATCGAGGGGGGGGATGGCCGAGGTGTGGAGCCTCGCCTGAGGCTCGACGTCCGCCGTGGCGATGCCCTCCGCTTCGTGGTCCACAAGCGGGGCAAGATCTATTGCGACACCACGGGCTGGGATCCGGTCGTCACGTATGAGGACGGCCAGCGGTTCCAGGCGTCGCGGGCCTTTGCGGCCAAGCGCCAGGGGGCGGAGGGCTGGTGGTACGAGATGGACGTGAGCGGCTCGGCCGATATCGCGTTGCCCCAGCTCCACCAGTTGGGGCGCGACATGGTACTCGGCCACGTGCCGTTGGCCTCAGGCCGGGCGACCCAGGGGCGGGGCACCGAGGGCTTGCCGGTCTGGATTCTCTCGGACGGCTCGGACGGGGGCGGTCTGGTGCTGGCCGCCGACGGTCCCTGTCGGGCGATCTGCCGTTTGGACGCAGACGCCGTGCTGCGTCTGCGAGTTGTCCTGGCAAAGGGCCCCAGGGGCGTCGGGCCAGGTGAATCGAAAAGTCTCCCTTCGCTGTTGGTTGCGCCGTACCGGGGCCCGTGGCTCAGAGGGATCGAGGCTTTTCAGCAACTCTTGGAGCGGCACGAGCGATGGGACGTCGTGGCCCGGCTGGCGGAAAAGGTCGACCGGTGCCTGGAGCGGGCCACCCGGCCGCTGGAGACCGCCGCAGCGTCATCGCTGCGTCACCCCACGTTGAGCCTGGCCGTGCTGGTCCACGACGAATGGCGCCGGGAGGATGGGATCGAGCAGAGCGCGGCATCCTACGAAGCCGCGGTGGCCACGCATTTACCCCGGGCCCGGCAGCTGTTGGAGCACCTCCGGAGTCGGCATGGCCGCGATTTCTTGACGTCCGAGTCGCGCCAGCTCGAGCAGCTGGCACGCATCGCCGCCCGGTCCGACTTGACCTTGGCCGGCTGGCGCCGCCTGTACCATCGGCTGCGTTGGCTGAAACGGCACATCGCCCTGTCCAATCCCTTGGTCCAGCTTGACCGGCTGCTGTTCTGCAAGCGCGTCCCCACCTCCTACAGCCATCTGGTCATGCAGTATTACGGTTGGCGGGCGCGACCCGGCGGTGGCCTGTTCGTGCTGGAGCGTCCCGGTTACAGCCTGGCCTGCCGCGACATCCTCGACGGAAAGCTCGCCCGCGGCAACGTCCTCGAGCCCCGCCTCTCCTACGATGCCCGGCGGATCGTGTTTTCCTATGTCGAGTGCCCTCGAGGCCCGCTGGATGCGGCGGCCCTCAGCAACGAGGATCCCGACGTCGGCTTTTACCATATCTATGAAGTCAACGTGGACGGCTCCGGGCTGAGGCAATTGACCTTCGGGTCCTACGACGACCTGATGCCCGCCTACCTGCCTGACGGCGGGATCGCTTTCTGTTCCACACGCCGCCGCGGCTACGCCCGCTGCTTCGGCCCTCAATTCAGCCGGCGGTGGGACGTGTACACGCTGCATCGCATGGACGCCGATGGGCGGAACCTGCGGGCGCTCTCCTTCCACGACACGAACGAATGGTTCCCCGCCGTTTCCAACTCGGGCCACATCCTCTATGCGCGCTGGGATTACATCGATCGCGATGCCGTGACCCACCAGACCCTCTGGTCCACGCGACCCGACGGCACCAGTCCGGTGTCCGTCTGGGGCAATGCCACCCCGAAGCCCCACTGCACGTTCCAGATCCAACCGGTGCCCGGTTCCCAAAAGATCATCTTTACCGCCTCTGCCCATCATTCCATCACGGCCGGCTCCCTGGTGCTCGTCGACCCCACCATCAGCGACAACGGCCCCCAGGCCCTGACTCGGCTGACGCTGGAAGTCCCTTTCCCGGAAGCGGAAACGCGTGATATCCGCCAATACTACGCAGCCCCGTGGCCCTTGTCGGAAGACTACTACCTGACCGCCTACAGCTTCCAACCGTTGGTCTGGGAACCGGGCGCCAACCCGGCCAACGCTTTGGGGATTTACCTGCTGGATCGCTTCGGCAACCGCGAACTGATCTACCGCGATCCGGAAATCGGGAGCACGAACCCCTGTCCGCTGGCACCTCGCCCCAAGCCTCCGGTGGTCTGCAGCACGATCGACCGGCTCGAACAAAGCAGCGGCGAGATGCTCGTGGTGGACGTCTACCAGGGCCTGGGGCCGATACCGCGGGGCCGGATCAAAGAGCTGCGGATCGTCCAAGTTTTCCCCAAGACGACGCCCGTGGCCAACCAGCCTCCCATCGGCGCCGCCGGTGAAGAGAACGGACGCGCCATCCTCGGCACGGTCCCTGTGGAAGCCGACGGGTCGGCGCGATTCATCGTGCCGGCGGGCAAACCGATCCTCTTCCAGGCCCTGGACGAAGAAGGCTTTGCCTACCAAACGATGCGGAGCGTAACTTACGTGCAAGCGGGCGAACGGATCAGCTGCGTGGGTTGCCACGAATCCCGCCGCACGGCGCCCCCGCGAGCCCGCCGCACACCGCTCGCTCTGAACAAACCGCCCGCCCGGATCGATCCCGGTCCCTTGGGCGGCCGCCCCTTTTCCTACGTGGCAATCGTGCAGCCGATCCTGGAAAAACATTGCGTCCGCTGCCACGGCACGAAGGAGCCGGCAGGCGGCCTGGAACTGACCGATCGTCCCGAAGGCCCCTTCACCGCTTCCTACGTCGCGCTTACCGGCGATGTGGATTTCCACGGCCCGGGGACCAACCCGGAAAACGCGGCCCGCGCATTGGTGCCTCGTTTCGGCGCCCGGAACCAGATCCAGCGCACGCCGCCGGGTGGCACCTACGGCGCGCGGGGGAGCCGACTGATCCGGCTCCTGCGCCGCGGCCACTACGACGTGGAGCTCTCCGCCGCCGAACTGCGACGCCTGGGCGCCTGGATCGACCTGAACGCCATCTTCTACGGCCTCTACCTGCCTGAAGAGCAAACGGCCCAACGCCAGGGCCGCCGTCTGCCCCTGCCGGCGA
>DQVB01000441.1 GCA_015661985.1 Planctomycetota bacterium
CCACGGTCGCACGCTTCCGGGCGCAGCGCGCGGGCTCCGGGTTCCATTGCGCCGGGGCGAGCCCGTTTTCCCAGCGGCGCCGCGCCGTTCCAGGATCGCGCGGGCACCGGCGTCCTCGGAGCGAGCCGGAACCAGGACAATTCGGCAGCCAGTCGGCTCCCGTCTGCCAGGAATTGTGCTCTGGCCGTGCAATGGGCTGCGTTCGCTTTGCTGCTGTTCCCACCGGCCGGTGCCGCCGAGCCGCGCGTGACCGTCCAAACCGAGGAGGACGTGTACACCTACCAACCGGCGAAGAACGGAGCAGATCCCATGTGGTGTTCCGGATCGACCTGCGTGGTCCGAATCCAAGAGCGGGTGTTTGCCAGCGGCTTGGAAACTTTGGACCGGTTCCCTCCGTTGAACAACTGCCGCTGGCTCCTGTTCCAACGCACCGGCGACGGCTGGCAACTTCTGCGGAAAGATCCGAAAGACCGCACCCGCGAGCCTTGCCCGCTGGTGGGCTTTCCCGATGGACAACTCTTTCTTTCCGTCAACCCCACGCTGACCGACGCCGATGCGCCCCGGGGACCCGCGAGGCCGGAAATCCTGCTGTTCCGCGCCTTCGATCCCGCGCAACCGTACGAGACGCTCCTGCCGGACTGGAAAACGTCCCCGCCGTTTACCGAGCATTCCTATCGGAGCTTCGCCGGCGACGGCGAACGCCGAGAGTTGATCGTGTTCCAGAACATCGGTTACACCCACGCCCATTGGGCGTTTCGCGACAGCGAGGGAAAATGGGCGGCCGCCGGAGAACTCAAGTGGCCCTTCGGTGCCGAATACGAGGAGCCTCAACCGATCCGAGTATGCTACCCGACCGTCATGCTGAAAAACCGCGCCGTTCACTTTTGCGGCGTGAGCGACATCGTCGAACCGTACACGCAATGGCGCGCGTTCAAGAAACAGCTGACCGGACAGGAGTGGGATTACGACTTCCGACGCCTGTTCTACACATGGACCGACGACATTACGACGGGCAAGTTCCACAAGTGGATCGAAGTGGCCAGCCGCGACAAGACGTGCGGGCACGTCTTTCCGTGCGACCTGTGGATCGCGCCCGACGGCCGCGTTCACCTGTTGTGGACGGAACGCGCGTTGGACGAACGACTTCGCGAGAAGTTCTTTCCCGAGGCGAAACAGTCGCATGCGTTGAACTACGCCGTTCTGCGCGAAGGCGAACTCCTAACCCGCCGGTCGCTGGTACTGGCCGAAGAAGGAAAACCGGGACTCATCGCCCATGCCGGACGGTTTCATATCGCGCCGGGAAATCGGTTGTTCGTTGTTTGTTTTGTCAGCGGTTCCGATGCATCCGGCAAGCAGGTATCGGAGAACCGGTTGATTCCGATCCGAGCCGACGGCAGTGCGGACCCGCCCGTTCCCATTCCACTCGAGCACCCGCTCACCAGCTTCTTTACCGCCACGCCGCGCGCCGGATGTGCTCCGTCTTTTTCCATCGACCTCCTGGGAACCCGCCAAGGCGGCGGAAATGCGATCCGCTATGCCTGCGTTCGACTGGAACCATAGTCAACGGTCGCAGCGGCTTCTCGATGCGCTCTTCTTCCTGCTGGTCCGCCGCGCAAGCCAATAACTGGCCCAGGTACGCCCGGTAGCGACTGGGGAGCAGTCGCCCTACGGCAGATGTCGCATGCGTTGATGCTTCCCGGTGTGGATCGTGGTTTGCTCTGCCGTATACCCTATTCAAACCAGGTTCTGGTCTGGACAACCGGAACCCCTTCGGCACGCCGCTCCCATGGCGTGCCGCCATCAAGGCAATCCCGGCTTTTCCACCCCGGGGCGTCGTGCCAGCGCAAACTTCGGGGCGGCGTGGCTGTTGCCTCAGCGATCACCGGTGCGTGCGGCGAGGCCCGTCCTGAGGCGGCGAGGCGCACCCTGAAATCAAGTTATCCCAAGGCCCTGGGCGTTGCCGAAGACCGGAATTGGGGCTATACCGCCCGCAGCCAGGCCGGAACGTCATGCCGAAGCGTAGGCAAGGGACGCAATCCACTCCCTCGCTCGCGCATCGGGTTCCTCAAGGATCTGCACTTCAGGCAATCTTTGCGCACCTGACTGGGAATTGGTATTGCCTGGAAGTGCGGCTCTCCCGATGCTGCTGTCTTCTGCGAAGGAAACACCACATCAGCGGAGCCACGGATGTCCAATCGCAGACGATCCCAGAAGCGTCCGCATCCCAAGCGCAAGAAGACCACCAACGCCAAGGTGCCGCTGGCCGGCGCGATCGAGACGGCGGTCTGAGTGTAGAAGCGGTCCCGGATCGCCTGTCTCCGTGCATCGCACAGGCAGGCAGGATCGCTTTTCGGCTGGTTTTCGTGGTCGCCGGCATGTTTCTGGCGGACGATCGACGCACCGCCAGCGCCTGGCTCGTCGTGGCAGGGGTGCAAGACGATTGGGACCGGTTCTATGATTTCCTGATCCGCGTGGGATGGATCTCAGGAAAGCCGGCCACGGCGGTACTCGGCCTTCTCGTGCAGAAGTCGGCTCCAGGGTTCGGGCATCGAATCCTGTTGGGGATGGATGACTCGCCCACTGCACGGTATGGCTGGCACGTCGAAGGCGCCGCCTGCCTCTGCGTTGCACGCAGACAGGGCGTCCATCACAACCCGACTCCCGCACCGGCCGACGGTCAGTGGCTGTACGGACACAACTGGGTCGCCCTGGCCTGGCTGGCGAGGCCTGCCTGTGGGTCGCACGCGGACCGCAGGCGTTCGATTTCCCGTGAAATGCTGCAAAACCAATTCCTTGCCGCTCTGCCTCACCCCCATCGACCGCAAATTCCGGACACTCCTCGAAACCCTGCTCGCCCTCGCCATCTAATCGTCTAAAGTGCAGTAAAGTGCTGTGAAGAGACACCCGTCCCTTCGGTTTCGGAAACCGCCAAGTCCCCCTCGCGAGGACAGCGATACAAGAACCCGAGCAACCAGACAACGACCCACGTTCATGCTGTCTGCGAGCGGTTCGCCGTTCCGGACCGCCTGAACGTGTTATGGCGTTCCGTCCGATCGCGTGGCGCGGCTCATTCAAGACCCACCCCATCCGCTACTATTCGTCTTCGCCTCTGTTCTCTTGCGGCGCGCGAGGCCTGCTTCGCCTTTTGCGCCGTGGGGTCCCGGCGCACTGTCACGGACGATCATACTCGATAAGCAGATCCACCCACGTAATCACTGGTGGCTCGTTTTGGATCGGGGCGTTACGGCGGTACACGAAACGGATGGTATTTGCTCCAGGACGCCAAAGAGCTGGAGACACCGGTATGCGCCGTTCGCCCTTGCGCCACCAGTTGGGATCGTTGGCGAAGGTGTCGGGATGACGATGACGCGGATCGATGGCAGCGGTCGGTTCGGCCCTTGCGCCGCGCCCGCTTGCGATTTCGATCGGGCCGCTTCCGTTGACGAAAAGTTCCATCGTCTCGCCGGGCGCGAAAGACCGCGTGGTCACGACGAGTGTCGTCTTTACCGCGTATCCCGTCGCGCGCGCAGCGTTCAAGTCGTCCGCGACGCGAAGCATGACAAGCCGGGTACTTGCGTTTTGCCCGCTCTTCGGATCCACGGAAAAGCGCACGGGCAACCACGTGCCGGGGTCAACCATGTAGTGCTTGTTCGCGAACTGGATCTTTTCGGGATCGGCCAGATCATCATACCATGGACGGCGCCGCCAGGCCGTGCTGTCGGGCATGGCAAGTTGAATACCGTCCGCACCAGCGCGATGATAGAGAAGCGCTTGCGCGTAGAACATGCCTCTCGTCTTCGGCTTGTCGAACCGCCGCTTGCCGTCGGGGCGCGGGTCCGTGTCTACGAACCCCAGGCTGTGCCAGATGCACCCGTAGACCTGACAGCCGGTCTTCTTGCCCAACACCAAGTAATCACCAGTGGGAATGTCGAAATACTCGGGCCGTATTCCGTTGGCTGGAACGATGATGTCAATCCATTTCCGCTTCATCCAGGTTCGCCAATCCAGGCCAAAGGTTTCCGGATGCGCGGGAACTCGCACCATCAAGCTGAGCCTGCGGTTCTGTTTCTTACCGACCTCGTCGAGCATCGCCCGGACATCGGCGATGAACTGCGACATGATGGAGGAATCGGGTTTTTCAAAAAACGGAGGATACACCGCGAAGTCGAGCGACAACCCGTCCACCCCCGTTTCGGCCGCCTCGCGCAGGATTGCCAGTTTGAAATCCCGAACCTCTCTGTGTTTGAAATCCAACAGAACGGATCCTGGAATCCTGTACTCCG
>DQVB01000268.1 GCA_015661985.1 Planctomycetota bacterium
CGGGTTTGAGCGGAGGGCGCCGATCGCCGCTTCGAAGGCGGCCACGGCCCCCGCTGGGAAACGTCGGCCGCATGACGGCCCATCAGATCCGGCTGCCTCAAAGTTCGAACAACGTCTCCTGAGCTTGGGTTGCCCGCTTGCGCCGCGCGCGGTGCTGATGGCGGACCAGCAGTTGCTCCTGGATGTCTCGCAGGAAAGGCGACATTTCCTGGCGGCGTACACTGCCGCGCCAACGCCGCTTGGAGGCGTACGTCAGCACGAGCCTGGCTCCGGCCCGCGTCATCCCGACGAACAAGAGCCGCCGCTCCTCGGCCCAATCTGCTTCCTTGGGTGAACCCCAGTACAGGGGCAGAATCCCGTCCTCACAACCGGTGATGAACACCACGGGGAACTCCAGTCCCTTGGCCGCATGGAGGGTCAACAGAGAAACGCGGTCGGCCCGGGGATCCCACAGGTCCACGTCTACACCCAGGGCCAGCTCGGAAAGGAAGCGGGCGAAGTCGTTCGCGTATCGCCGGGCCAAGCTTTGCAACGCCGGAAGCGACGTGGCCAACTCGGCCGACTCGCCCACCTCCTGGACCGCCGCGGCCAGCCGTTCGGGCACGGAAAGCGGTTCGGGCCGATCGGCCATCGCTTGCATAAGTTCCCGCACGGCCGGCTGATCGGCGAGCGGCTCGTGGGACCGCCTTTGGAAGGGCATGCCGCTGCGCGCCAGGGCCTCGACCAAAAGGTCCGCTTGGGCCTCGGTGCGATACAGGACCGCGAAGTCGGCAAAGGACAGGCCCTCCGCTTCGGTCCCTTGCGCGCGGCCGCTATCCATGGAGAAAAAGGTCGAGCCGCCCAGCATCTGTTCGATTCGGTGAACGACGAACTCCGCCTCAGCTCGATCCGTGGGACATTGGTGGATTTCCACACGCTCCAAGCCCTCCAGCACGGTTTCCATGGCCCGTCGGCCCACCAGGCTGGCCGGGGCGATCAACTGTAGCGCCGCGGTAACGATCCATTGCGTCGAACGGTAGTTTCGCCCCAGCGTCACCACACGCGCCGATGGATAGTCCTGGCGGAACCGCTGAAAATAGCTCAAGTCGGATCCGCGGAAACCGTAGATCGCTTGATCCGGATCCCCGATCACGCAAAGATCCCCGTCCGGCGGAGCCAACAGCCGGATCAGTCGATACTGGCCATCGTCCACGTCCTGGTATTCGTCGACCGAGATCCAGCGATAACGGGCCCGATAGTGCTCGAGCAGATCCGGGTTTTCCTCCAACAGCCGCACGGACAGCACCACCAGATCGTCGAAGTCCACCCATCGACGCTGGCGCAGCAGCGCGTCGTACGCTGCGTAAGCCGCAACCGTTTCCGCATCTCCGCTTGCGGCCCGCTGCCGTTTATGGCGGCTGATGCGCGCCATGAGCTGCTCGGCCTGGCGGGGCAATAGGCCCATCGCAGCCTGCAGCACTTCCCGGCATTCCCGGCGGCCGGCCACGCGGAGCGGCTGGGCCAATCCCAGCCGGTCGCCGTGTTCCTGGAGGATGGAAAGCCCCAGCCCGTGGAAGGTCATCACCGGGATCTCGTGGGCCACCTCGGGTAGCAGCCCTCGCAGGCGTTCGACCATCTCACCGGCAGCCCGGCGGGTGAAGGTAATGGCCAAACACTGTTGGGGATGGGCGCCATGGCAATGGATCAAATGGGCAATGCGGTGGGTCAGCGTGCGGGTCTTCCCTGTGCCGGGGCCGGCCACGATCAGAAGCGGCCCGCGGGCGATCCCGGCCGCCATCCGCTGGCCGGGGTCCAACTGGTCGAGGACTCCTGCCGGGATACTCGCCCCACCGGCTCGAGGCTCCGCCGCCTCGCCGGTCGCCTCGATCGCCGGGCGACTTCCCGTGGCCGTCCCCGGGCTCGTTCGGCTCGGCCGCCCCTCCGCTTCACCCGCCCGGGCAGCGGGCAGGGGGCCCTTTGCTGCTTTGCGCTCTGCCACGTACGGCTTGCCCGTTTCCGCCACCCGCGTCTCGCCCCGCCCACCGTCGGCCCGCAAGCTCTCAGGGGCCACGTCGAACAGCCACCCGCCCGAACCTCGCCGCAGCTCCCCTGGATCAAACAGCCGGATCGTCCCGTACTGGCCGTCGAATCCCGCCACACGGATTACCTCGCCGCATCGCATGCGGCGCACGGCTTCGGCCAGAAGGGACGATCCGGCGCGCCGGATGTCTTCCACCGGGGCTTGTTCCAGGATGAACAGTTCTGGGCCCAGCCGAGCCAGCAGCGCGTGCATCTCGCGCTGGACGCTCTTGCTCTGCGGCCCAACGCCGGAGATTTCGGCCAGCACCTCGTCCAACGGGATCAGGCTGCGGAAGGCCTGGCGTTCAACCGGCGGCACAGCATCCTCGGCCCGGTCGGCCAGTTCCACGACCCGATGCATGACGCCCAACGTCACCGGCTTGCCGCAAACCGGGCAGAGGCCGTTGTGTCGCCGAGTCTCTTCGGGCGCAAGGCAGACGCCGCACTTGCGATGGCCATCGTAATGGTATTTCCCTTCTTCGGGGAAAAACTCCACGGTACCCCGGTAGCCCTCCCCCGTCTGCAAGGCACGGCGCATGGCAAAGAAGTCCAGGGGCGTGTCGAACACACAGCACTCGCGACCCAGCTTGGGCGGCGAGTGGGCGTCGGAGTTGGAAACCAGCCGGTAGCGGTCCAACGGGGAAAGCCGCCAATTCATGGGCGGGTCGGAAGACAGCCCCGTCTCCAGGGCGAAGATCTCTTCGGTCAGCTCCCCGTAGCACTCTTCCACCGAATCGAACCCGGACTTGGAACCGAGCACAGCAAACCACGGCGTCCAGATGTGGGCCGGCACAAGATAGGAGCCCGAACCACAGTCGAGCACCAGTCCCAGCAAGTGGCGGCTGTCCAATCCCAGGATGGGCCGGCCGTCGGAGTGGATGTTGCCGATCCGTTCCAGCTCGGCCCCCAGCCTGGCCGCCTGGTCCATTCCAGGCACATAGATCAAATGATGCACCTTGCGCGTGCGGCCATCGCGCTTGTAGATCGTGGAGATTTCCACTTCCAGCATGAAGCGCACCGGCTCGCCCGGGCCGCCCGACCAGCGATCCACGGTCCGCTCCAGTTCGGGCCGCAGGCGATACAGACCCGGCTCAGCGGGCAGGAGCTTCTCGCGGATCTCCGCAAACCACGCCGGGTGGGTGAAATCCCCAGTGGCCACCACGGCTATGCCTTTCTTGCGGGCCCAGAACGCGATGCGCTGCAAGTCGCAGTCCCGGCTGGTGGCCCGAGAATACTTGGAATGGATGTGCAAATCGGCGTAGAAGGTCACCGGATCAGCCTCCGTGCAAAACGACGTGGCCCGAAGTCAACAAACTGCCGGCCGCGGCCGCCTCCGTTCAGTGCACCGGATCGCGGGCCACCTTCCGGCGGCCGGCCAAAGGCCCCGACCACGGCGCCCCCTCGAACAGCCGCCCGCTGCCGCGTAACCTGGCCGGTATTCTAGCCCCGCGCCGGCGGATGAGCCAGCACCCGCTGGCGTTCCGCGCGCCGTCGGATCGCCCTGGCGTGCCGGACGACGAGCCATCACTCGTCCCCACTGACGGACTGCGCCCCGACGTTCCAGAAAGGAAGCGCAGAACGGCATTCTTGCCCGTCAATCATGGGCTCGACCGGCCAGTCCGGCTCGGGCGGCAAAGCTCACATTCTGTGACATCGACCATGCCCAGGCTGTTGCGCGCTTTGTCCCACCGGTGACGGACAGCAGTGTCCATCCTGCCTCGGCTTCTGCGGGACCGGAATGTCCGTTCTACCCCGCCGGTTTGCGACGCTGGGGGGTACATTGGTGACGTGCCAGGACCTGTTGGATGTGTACGTCCACCTGGCGGAAGAAGGCCGGGGGCACGGAGAAGCCGTCGCTTTCGTAGGTCAAGATGGGCATCCCTCCTTCGCTGCTGACAGGCTTCAAGATGGCCTCGGAAATGCGGAAGGGCAGGCAGTTGAAGGGGCCGATGACGATGATCCCCTGGTAGCCCTCCTCGCCGGCCACCAAGGCCTTGCCGACCGTAGGAATCGCTTCCCCGAAAATGGCCGGCGAAATGTGCTGGGACGCGTGGCGGAACACCTTGGCGATGTCGTTGCGGCCGGCCACCAACAGGCCGGTGCGCAGGAAGAGGCGCCGGTAGCGATCTTCGTAGTACATCAGCTGGTGGTACTGGACCCAA
>DQVB01000293.1 GCA_015661985.1 Planctomycetota bacterium
GGAGCGCCCGGCCCGCCCCCCCCTCCTTCCGTCTCACCGCTGTGCGGCCGGCCCGAGTTGGCCCTCGCTGGCTGGACCGAAACGGCTGGGCTGGTGGGCTGAGCTACGGGCCGCTGGCGGCCCCCGGAGGGAACCGGACGGGCCGAAGGGGCATCTGGCCGGGCGGCCGAGTCCTCAGCTGGTGCGGCATCGCCCTGGCGGATCGCCGCGCCAGGCAGGCCGGCCACCAGTGCTAGAGCACACACAACCACAGCGCCCGCAAGGCCCCCTGCCGGGCGGTGCGGGTCGAGCGGTTGGGCACGATCGGTGCAAGGGAAAACCATGGAATTGGGGGGCCCGACGAGCGGTTGGCGGGCAGTGCGAAGACAAGGGGGACGGAGTATGCCACAATCGGGCGCCAGGGTCAACGGCGAGTGCCCGCTCAGTTGACAGCCTGGCTGTGCGCCATTAGTCTGGAGGTTAGATTGGTTCGGTGTGCCCTGAAAGCGCACTGGGCTGATGCGTCTCTTCGTTTTCCCTTCCGGGACAGATCGAGAGGATTGAGGGGAGTAGCCGCCATGGCCGTGAGGGGGAAAGCCAGATACACGGACATCTTGATTCGGCAGCGAGTCATCAGCCCCGAGCAACTGGCCGAGGCCGAACAGATGGCCCGCCAGGCGGGGATTAAAGTGCCCGAGGCCCTCATTCGGCTGGGCTACGCCACTGGCGAGGAAGTCACCCGGGCGATCGCTGAAGAGTACGATATGGACTACGTCACTTTGAAAGACGTGGTCATACCCCCTTCGGTGATAGAGCTTGTTCCTGAATCGGTCGCCAGAGAGAACATAATCCTGCCTTTGTCTGAAGATGATGGCCAACTGCGGGTCGTGGTGAGCGACCCGGACGATCTGGAGACCTTCGACAAGCTTCGGTTTATCCTGAACCGCCAGATCGAACCGGTTCTGGCGCCGCGCGACGCCATCCTGGAGGCTATCAACCGGCACTACGGCCAGACGGTGGGCGAGAGTGCCGATTCGATGCTCCAGGAGTTCACCGACACGGCCATCGATTTTACGGAGACGGAGGACGAGACCGCCGCGGCGACGAGCGAGGACATCGACGAATCGAGCGCCCCGATCGTGCGCTTGGTACACCTGCTGATTACCGAGGCGATACAGCTTCGGGCCTCGGACATCCACATCGAACCGTTCGAGGAACGGATTCGGGTCCGGTACCGCATTGATGGTGTCCTTGTGGAGCGAGACAGCCCGCCAAGGAGACTATTGGGGGCGATCCTTTCACGCATCAAGATTCTTGCCAAGCTGGACATTGCCGAGCGACGCCGGCCACAGGACGGGCGGATCAAGTTGACCGTGGGCGAAAAGGAGTTGGATCTGCGGGTCAGCGTAATCCCGACGAACCACGGCCAATCGGTGGTCATGCGGATCCTGGACAAGGACAGCATCCGGGTGGGCCTGAAGGAGCTGGGCTTCTCGGATCGCGATTACGGGCGGTTTCAAAACCTGATCCGGCGCCCCAACGGCATCATCTTGGTTACCGGCCCCACCGGCTCTGGCAAGACGACGTCGCTGTACGCAGCGTTGAACGAGCTGAACACGCCGGACCGGAAGATCATCACGGCCGAGGACCCGGTGGAGTATTACCTGCCGGGGGTGAATCAAGTGGAGATTCGGCACGACATCGGCTTGGATTTCGCTCGCGTGATCCGGGCCATGCTGCGACAGGCGCCGAACATCATCTTGGTGGGGGAAATGCGAGACCTGGAGACCGCACAGATGGGAATCCAGGCATCTCTTACGGGACACTTGGTTTTCAGTACGCTGCATACGAACGATGCGCCCAGTGCTGTTACACGTCTGATTGACATGGGCGTGCCCGCTTATCTGGTGGCCAGCAGCGTGATCGCCATCATGGCGCAACGATTGGTCAGGGTAATCTGCCGGAAATGCAAGGAGCCGTATAAGCCTACCGAGGCGGCACTTGAGGCCGCTGGTATTACCCCCGAGGTGGCCAAATCTGCCACCTTCTATCGGGGCAAAGGCTGCCCCCGCTGCAACCGCACCGGCTATCACGGCCGTACGGCCCTGTTCGAGCTGATGCTCATGTCACCTAAGCTGCGCGAATTGACCTTCAACGAGGCGCCCACGGGTGAAATCCGCCGCGTCGCCATAAATGAAGGAATGCACACACTTTACGCCGACGGAATCGAAAAGGTCCTGCGAGGGGTCACCACCTTGGAGGAAGTGTACCGGGTGGCCCGCACGGCCGCGTAGCCCGTGGCAACAAAAGGAGGGAAAACCGACACCATCGCCGCAAACCTGCCCCGCCCAAACCGGCCGGGCGCCAAGTGGGCCCCCGCATGGGCCTCGGCGCCGGGCGCCGAAACGGGCGCGTGCGGCCCCTTTGGGCCAAAGGCTGGGACGGCAATCTGGTGTTCACCATTCGCCACATGGAGGGGCAGGCTTCGGGCCAGCGGTGGGCGGCCCTTTTGGCCCTTTGGTTTGCGTTCGGCGCGGGTGAGGCGAATAATCGTGTCGCAACCAGGGTGGGAGGCCCAGACCGGGCTGGCCATCGGCGGTGGCGGCGCGAGCAGTTTTGGTTCAGGGCTCCAGGCGTGGGAGGCGCGTCGGATCCCCAGCCATACATTCGTTTTGGGCTGCCAGAACAAGCTCGCGGGCCCTGGCCCGCCGGTGGAAGAAGGGACTTGAGGACATGGCGCAACAACTGCTCATCGACAAGCTGCTCCAGACGGTGGTCAATCGGGGGGCCAGCGACCTGCACATTACCGTGGGCCAGCCGCCGGTGATCCGCCTTCACGGCCGACTGTTGAGGCTGGAGACGAAAGTGCTGGAGCCTGAGGACACCGTGGCGCTGATGAAGAGCATCACGCCGCAGCGCTGCCAGCAGGAATTGCAGGAGGTGGGGGGGGCTGACTTCGGGTTTGCCTTCGGCGACCAGGCCCGGTTCCGTGTGGCCGTCTTCAAGCAGAAGGGCCACGTGGCGATGGTCCTTCGGCAGATCCCCAATAACCTGATGACCTTCGACGATTTGGGGACCCCCTCTGTTTTGAAGAAGCTCATCCTTCGCCCGCGCGGGCTGGTCCTGGTTACGGGGCCAACTGGCTCAGGCAAGACCACCACTTTGGCGGCGGCAATCGATTACATCAACCAGCATGTGGACCACCACATCATCACCATCGAGGACCCGATTGAGTTTTACCACACCCACAAGAAATCCACCATCAATCAGCGGGAAGTGGGCGTGGACGTGCCCAGCTTTGCTGAGGCAATCCGCCGCTCTTTGCGGATGGATCCCGACGTCATCCTGGTGGGTGAAATGCGGGACTTGGAGACGATCGAGGCGGCCATCACGGCGGCCGAAACGGGCCATGTCGTCTTCGCCACTTTGCATACCACGGGGGCTCAAGGAACCATCAACCGGATCATCGACGTGTTCCCCACCAACCAGCAGGAACAGATCCGTACACAGCTTTCGGTGGCCGTCATCGGCATCCTTTCTCAGGCGTTGTTGCCGCGAATCGGGGGCGGGCGGGTCGCCGCTTACGAGATGTTGGTGGTCACGCCGGCCATCGCCAACCTCATCCGCGAGAACAAGACTTTCCGGATCAATTCGATGATCCAGACCGGTCACAAGCTGGGCATGCAGCTGTTGGATGATCACATGTTCCAGCTGTGGCGCGAGGGGCAGGTGGAGAAGAAGGAGATCCTCATCAAGGCGAACAACCCAGACGAGTTGGCGGCCAAGATCGCCCGGGCGGAGCGAGGCCTGTTGGAGGACGAAGAGGAGGCTCGCGAGCGCGGTGGGGAAAAGGGAGCCGCCTGAGAGGCGCGACCGAAGGGGTCGACTGCGTGCGGGTCGGGCCCGCACGGGCCGCATTTGGCAGCTGGGGTGTGGGGAACATGAAGGGCACCGGAGACCGTTTGTCCCCAAAGAGCGGGGAGCGGGCCTGCGGTTCGAGGCGAACGGCCCCCGGGGGCCGCACAACCGGCAGAGTCGAGGCAAACCACAATAGTTGAGGCACAGTAGACCATGGCGATTCGGCGCATCGGCCAGATTCTCGTCGACCTGGGTTTCATCACCGATATGCAGCTCGAGATGCTGCTGGAGGAGCAGCAAGCCAGGCCGGGCGAACTGCTGGGACAGATCGCCGTCAGTCTGGATCTGATCGATGAGGACCAGCTAGCCCAGGCGTTGGCCGAACAGATGGGTTTGCAGGTGATCCATCTGTCCGAGGTCTCTGTCCCCTCGGAAGTCCTGAGGTATGTGACCGAGCCGATGGCCCAGCTGTACCGGATCATTCCGGTGGCCTTCAAGGACAATACGTTGACGGTGGCCACCTGCGATCCCCAGAAGTTGTCCGTCATCGACGAACTGCGGAATTTTCTGGGCTACGACATCAAGCCGGTGGTGGCCACGGAACACGACATCATGGCGGCCTTGGACCGGTATTACACCGCATCGGCCGAAAGCGTCGAGAGGATCATCGAAGATCTGGAGCAAGACCAGGAGCTGGCCCAGGCGGCCCAGGCGGCCGAAAGCGGCGCCTTCGACCTGACCAGCGTGGAGGCGTTGGCCGACAGCGCCCCGGTGCGCAAGCTGTTGAACATGGTCCTGCTGTTGGGCATCAAGGACCACGCCAGCGACCTGCATTTCGAACCCTTCGAGAACGAGTTCAAGATCCGCATCCGGGCCGACGGGGTGCTGTACGAAATGGTCCCCCCGCCACGGCACTTGGCCTTCGCCATCACCACGAGGATCAAGGTGATGGCTGACCTGGACATCGCCGAGCGGCGACTGCCCCAGGACGGGCGGATCCGGCTGACCGTGGGCGGCCACCCCGTCGATCTCCGCGTCAGCGTGCTGCCCACGATGTTCGGCGAGAGCGTGGTCATGCGGATCCTGGACCGCTCCGTGGTCATGCTGGATTTGGAGGCGGTCGGCATGGATCCGAACATGCTGGCCACCTTCCGCGAAATGATCCGCGTGCCCCACGGGATCATCCTGGTCACGGGGCCGACGGGGAGCGGCAAGACGACGACCTTGTACGGGGCCCTGAACGAGTTGAATCGGGTGGAGGACAAGATCATCACCACGGAAGACCCCGTGGAGTACGACATCGAAGGCATTGTGCAGATTCCCATCGATCCCGACATCGGCAACACCTTTGCCCATTGTCTGCGGTCGATCTTGCGGCAGGACCCCGACAAGATCCTGGTCGGTGAGATCCGGGACTTGGAGACGGCCGAGATCGCCGTCCAAGCCTCGTTGACCGGACATATGGTCTTCAGCACCCTCCACACGAACGACGCCCCAGGCTCGGTCACGCGGCTCCGCGACATGGGCATTCCGCCGTTTCTGATCACCGCCACCCTGGAGGGGGCGTTAGCCCAGCGGCTGGTGCGGAAGATCTGCACTCACTGCCGGGAGGAGACCGCCGCCAGCCCGGAGATGTTGGCCGACCTGGAACTGACGCCCGAACAGGTGGCCGGCAAGAAGTTCTACCGGGGCCGCGGCTGCCCCAATTGCAACAACACGGGGTTCCGGGGCCGCACGGGGATCTTCGAGTTGATGGAGATGAACGATACGCTCCGCGACCTGGTCAACCGGAACGTGGCCACGGGCGAGTTGCGCGAGGCGGCCATCCAATCCGGCATGGTCCCCCTGCGCGAGGCCGGGTTGCGGAAGATCCATGACGGCGTTACCACCATCGAGGAAGTCGTCCGGGAGACGATCATCGAAGCGTAGGCCACACCGTTTCAAGGGAACAGCAGCGCCAGCGGGCCAGCAGGACAGAACAAGGGCAAGACAAGGGGAGAGAAAACCCGGCCGAAAGGGAACCGGAAACGCGATGGTGAGGTTGCCCTGCACCCGCAGAACCGTCCACCAAGCCCGCTTGTCGACCGCCGGCTTGTCCCCGGGCGGCCGCATGACGCGCCCCAACGCCCTCTTCTCGTTGCCACTTCACGGGATGGAACGACTCCGCCGCCCGAGGCGCTGGGCTCGGGCCAGCGGTCTTCCCCCGCCGCCGGCTGCCTGCTTCCCAGGTGAGCTCCTCAGGGCGACCGCCGGCCCACGAACCGGGCTTCCGCAATGTGCGTCGGGGGACACGAAACCGAGGGCAGCAAAACCACGCGGCCTCCAGGCTGCACCCGGATTGATCCTGACGTGGGGGAGGCTTCCAGCCTGCCACCCACAACCCAAAAGCTTCGCGCACGGGGCGCACATCTGCATGTACTGAAACCCTATACACAACACGCAACCATCGGCACGCCGAACACCAACTCACCCATAGCAGACCCAGAGGAGAAGGAACCGAGCCATGCCGACGTATCAGTTTGAGGCGATGGACCAGGATGGGCAGCAGATCCGCGATGTGATCGAAGCGCCCAACGAGGAGGAGGCCCACGCCACGATCCGGCAGATGGGCTACTACGTCACCAAGATCTCGGTGAAGAAAAGCCGTGCCGCCGGGGCCGGTCGCCGGGGGAAGAGGTCGGGCAAGACGTTGGCCTTCGGGCGGGTGGGGATCAAACAGCTGACCACGTTCACCCGCCAGTTGTCCATCCTCCAAGACGCCGGGCTCCCGATCCTCCGCAGCTTGCGGATTCTGCAGGGCCAATGCAAGCCCGGCCAGCTGCGCAACGCGCTGATCGATGTGTGCGATGAGATCGAAGCGGGGGCCACGCTGTCCGAAGCCATGGCCAAGGCGCCCAAGGCCTTCGACCGCCTCTACGTGAACATGGTCAGGGCGGGCGAAGCCGGCGGGGCGCTGGAAGTGATCCTCCAGCGGTTGGCGGAATTCCAGGAACGGGCCCTCGACCTGCGCCGCAAGGTGAAAGGCGCGCTGATCTACCCGGTGATGGTCGTCCTGTTCGCCGTGCTCATTTTGACTTTCATCATGATCAAGATCGTTCCGGAATTCCGGAAGATCTTCGAAGAGTTCGGCGTCGACCTGCCCGTGATGACCCAGCTGTTGATCAAGGCCTCGTATGCGGTGGCCAACTACTGGTACCTCATTCCCCTGGTGCCTACCAGTATCTGGCTGTTCATCAAACTCTGCCGTAAGTTCGCTCCGGGGCGCATGGGGTGGGATATGTTCATGCTCAAATTGCCCATCTTCGGGCAATTGGTGGAGAAGAACATCGTCGCCCGCACCATGCGCACCTTGGGTACGCTGGTGGCCAGCGGCGTGCCCATCCTGGAATCGCTGCAGATCACCCGCGACACCTCGAACAACGCCGTTTTCGAACGGATGTACGGCAAGGTGCACGAAGCGATCCGCGAGGGCCAGACGATCGCCGAACCGATGAAGGAATACTCCCAGCTGCGCTTCCATGTGGTGGCCCTGTTCTTCTGGACCGTGTTCATCCCCGGTATCGGAGCCCTGCTGTACATCCTGAAGATGAACGCCCGCGTGCTGGACGACATCGTGATCAACATGGTGGACGTGGGCGAAGAGACGGGCGAGCTGGACACCATGCTTTACAAGGTCGCCGACAACTACGATGCGGAGGTGGCCGTGTTGACGGCGGCCCTGACCAAGTTGATGGAGCCGTTGATGATCATCGTGCTCGGTCTGATCATCGGGTTCATCGTCATCGCCCTGTTTATCCCGCTGGTGAGCCTGATCCAAAACCTGACCGGATAAAGGCTATCCCAGAATGAACAGGAGAGCTGCGGTCGTGTCAGGTGGCGTGCCATGGAGACCTGCGGTCGTGTCATGTGGCTCGGTCCGGAGACCGGCCACAGCGCCAGGTCGTGCCAGGTGGCTCGGTCCGGAGAACGGCCACAGCGCCAGGCTTGGTCCAAAACATGACGGATAAAACCTATCCCAGAATGAACAGGA
>DQVB01000255.1 GCA_015661985.1 Planctomycetota bacterium
CGGTGGTGTGGGATTGCGAAGCGTGGGATGATAGACGGGGGTGGGTGGGCGCGTTTCGCTTTGTGGCCGGCGTTTTCGCTGGGGCCAACCGGCGCGCACGCCTTCGGCTCGCGGCTAAACGAGTCGCAGAGTGGGTCAAGCGGCGGGAGGGGAGAGAGGGCCGGAAGCGGCTTTGGCATCGGGCCAGCGATACACATTGGGCGCGCCGGAACAGCGAGCGCCGACCCACCACGCAGCATCGCATGAGCTCCTTTCACCGCATGGTGGGTCCGCGCTGCCCGATCGGCCAGTCAAGCTCTGGGGACCACAACAGCATCCGCCGGCCCATTGATCATCGCCCTTCATCGTCCGCTTGACCCACCCTACTTGCTGTCACCGCTCATGCGACCAGTTCTTTTCGATCTGGTACCAGTCCCTGGCGTAGTCCAAATCGCACTCGTTGGGCCTCGGCGGTGCGCCACCGCGGAGGACCCGAAGGTGACGGGGACAACGCCAAGAAAAGAAAAACTAGATCTGACCCCCGCGCTCAGACCCCCGCGCTCAGGTTCAGCGATACCGTGAACGACGTCAGTGAGCTCTGCATGAATCGGCTTAGGTTCGCCTCCTCCGTCCGAAGGTAGAGGTGGAAATGGTTCCCCACGGAGCAGTAGGACAGAAGCCTCACGCGAAAAAGCCCCGCAAAACGCTCCAACTTCTCCAGAAAGAGCTCGTAGTCACTCTTCTTGTGAAACACGGTCCCCCGCTGATTGCCCCGATTGGTCACGTGGTAGTGCGCCCCCGGGGTACTCGATTCGCAGTGGCCTAGCCATCTGATCCTTCCATCTTTGCCGCGGCACACACAACAGACCCTTTGGTCCCATTTGGTCGGAAGGCTATGAGACCGTAGACGCAAAGTCAATAGCGTAGGTGTGACCCCCGATGCCCGATGCCAACCGTGGCGATCCAATTGCCGGCGCCACGCGATGGATGGAGACCGTGGTGAGGGTGGAACGGGTCGGCTCCGCGGCTGGCGTCCGGAGAACGGCCTGAACTGGTACCGCTGCCGGAAGATCGACGGGCCGCAAGGCGTGTGGGCGGTCCGGCAACCCCGGCGGCGCAGTCCGAACCGGCTTACGGCCGGGAAACGCGCCGCCGACAAGGGGCGGGTCGGATGGCGCCCATGTCCGAGGCTCGCACCTGCCATGTGCCACTGCTTGTGGCGAACGCATCGCAAGGCCACGGCAGGCGCCATCCGGCGGCTGTCCCCCACTGGGCTGCGGTCGTTCACACGGGCGTCCTTGCCTCCCCGCTTCGGTGGCGGATGAAGCTGGGGTCGCGGGCGTTGGCCAGGGCCACGTCGTAGGTGATCTCGCCCCGCTGATACAGTTCCAGCAGAGCGCTGTCCATGGTCTGCATCTGCAACTTGCGCCCGGTTTGCATTTCGTTGTAGATGTGATGTTCTTTGCGTTCGCGGATGAGGTTGCGGATGGCGGGGGTGGCGACGCACACTTCGCAGGCCAGCACGCGGCCCTGGCCGTCGGCCCGGGGCAGCAGTTTCTGGGCCACCACGGCCTGGAGGCAGCCGGAGAGCTGCACGATGATGGCGTTCTGCTGGGCGGCGGGAAACACGCTGTAAATCCGGTGCAGCGTCTGCACCGAATCGGGTGTGTGAAGTGTCGCCATCACCAG
Source organism: Planctomycetota bacterium (assembly GCA_015661985.1). Taxonomy (GTDB): domain Bacteria; phylum Planctomycetota; class Planctomycetia; order Pirellulales; family Thermoguttaceae; genus SZUA-1497. Next base: position 1,669 of record DQVB01000255.1, read on the forward strand.
GTGTCCCGTCTCCGCGGCAATCAGCGCTGTTTCGATCGTCTCCAGATCGCGCATCTCGCCGATGACGATCACATCCGGGTCCTGCCGGAGCACGTGCCGCAAGGCATCCTTGAAGGAATGGACGTCGGTGCGCACCTCTTGTTGGACCACCACGCTGCGGATGTTTTCATGAACATACTCCACCGGGTCTTCGATGGTGACGATCTTGGCCCGCCGCTGCCGGTTGATGACGTCGATCATATAGTTCAGCGTGGTCGTCTTCCCCATGCCGGTGGGACCAGTGACCAGGATGAGACCCGAAGTGACGCGTGTCAGCTCGTCGACCACTGGCGGTAGCCTGAGCTGCTCAGCCGAACGGACACTCGATTCACAGAGGCGGATGGCCATTTCGGGGCAGCCGCCGTGATAGTAGACGCTGGCGCGAAACCGGCCCAGCTCGCCCCAGTACCGGGAAAAACAGAGTTGCCATTCCTCCTCGAACTGCTTCCGCTTGGCCGGCGGCAGCAGCTCGTCGATCAGGCCTCGCAAGGCGGCCTCGTCCAGCGGTTCGCCCCGGATGGGCTGGATTTCGCCGTTGAGCCGAAACAGGGGAGCCACCCCGCGCACCAGGTGCACATCGCTGGCGCCGTGCTTGCGGGCGCCTCGCAGGATCTTGTCCAGTGTCCACGACACGACGATCTCGTCCTGTTTCTCTGGTTCGACGTTCGCTTCACTCGCCGGCAATGCGGCGCCAAAGGCGGGTCCAACCCCCCCACTTGCCCTCCAGTTTCTCCAGGCGATTGCGGGCGCCGGCATGGCCTGGGCACAGCTCCAGACAGCGGTCGAAGCTGTGGCGGGCCTGGCGGTTGAACCCCAGTTTCATCTGGCACACGCCCTGCACGTACCACGGATAGTATTGCTCCGGGGCGGCGTGGACGGCCTGACGCACCTGATTGAGAGCCTTGCTCGAGGCGCGATAGTAGAGGTAGATGAGAGCGGTCTCCAGGGGCACGAGCCAATCGTGATCCAACTGGCGGGCCTTGTCAAAACAATGAGCCTCGACCCGCTGCTTGCCGGCCAACATGAGTTCCCCACGGACCATCCAGCGATACGCCGACTGCCCCTCCTGCTGGAGGGCCCCGTCGCTAAGGGCATGGGCCTGGCGCAAATCCCCGAGGCGACAGAACGCCTGCGCCCGCCCGGCCATGAGCTCCCCGTTGCCGGGAAACAGCTCCAGGGCATTGCGGCTCCACAATTCGGCCTCCTTGGCCTCATCCAGAAGAATCAACATCTGCACTTGGCCCAGCCATCCGGCCACCAGAGAGCGATCCTGTTCCAGCGCCCGGGAATAATACTTCAGGGCGTTCTCGTACAACCCGCCCCGCCGGCTCTGTTCGGCCTGCTTCATCCACTGGACTTCATCCATCTTGGGCGGCTGGGCCGGCCCGGAGCGGGCCGAAGGCTCCTCGTTCGCACCAAACTCCAGCTTCTCGAACCGTGGCATGACGCGTCCCCGCTCAGCGGATCAACCAGAACCGATGGAGCGGCTGGTGCCGCAGATAAACTTTGCCCAGCAGGTTCGCCTCAGGCACGAGGCTCACGTGGCGCCAGACTTCGGCCCCCGCGCCACTGGAGACGACCGGGTCGGTGGTGGGAAAAACCAGATAGCAACGCGGAGGCACCTCCACACTGATACGGGCTGGCAGCCGCGCCGGGTTCAAAGGGAACCACGGGGACGGCGCCCCGTCCACTTCCAGGCGCTGGCCGTCCCAGCGGACCCGCTGCCCGGGACCGGCGATGATGCGATCGATACGCATCCCCTGGATGTTGTAGAGCATCGGGTATCCTTGCTCTGTCCGGGACGTGACTTGCGTGGGAGGAACCTGGTAGAGGACCACGTCGCCCGCCTCGGGAGCTGACCACCGGTATGCCGAAGGGTTGTAGAGGATGACGTCGCCCCTGCGAAACGGCGGGGCGTTTTCCACGATCCGTTGGGGAACGGCCACCTGGGAAACCGCCCACACCGCCGGCCAATAGACCACCAAGCCGATGACGGTCCAGCAGCCCAGCGTCCACACGACTCGCGAAAACCACTCGCCCGTTCCGGAAAAGACCACACCGAGCACCGATGAAAGGTGGGCCGACAGGGCAAGCCCCAGGAGCAAGCTGCCGAGAAAGGTGCCCACGTGAATCAGGCCGGCCACAAGACACACCGCGTACAAGCCCAGAAACAGCTGACCGCGCCGCACCTGCCCCAGGTAGATCTGCGGCCACCCGGGGACCAGCATCCGGGCGAAAACCCCGAGCAGCGGGCGGGTCGTTTCCACTCGGCCCAACGACGCCGATACCTGCTCCTCCAACCGATTCCAGCGGTAGGCCAACAGCGTTGTCCAGGGAACCAGCCGCCGCCACCGCTTCGCCCATCGGCTGGCCCGTGGCGGGTGGACATCGATCGCCGCGGCAGCCAAACGCAAAGAAGCCCCGCAGCGGCCGCAGACCTCGGCGCCGGGAATGTTCTCAAACTGACAATTGACGCATTGCATAGGCCGGCTCGCGCCGTGTGGATCAGCGCCCTTGTCTGACGTCGATCCGCCGCTCCTGCTGCACTTCCGTCTCGTAGTACTCGCTGGTCAGTTCGCGGGATTCTTCGCGGCCCACGATACGGGCCAGCAGCTCGGCCACGTCCAGGCAGCGGGGCCCTTTGATCCCAATGGTTCTGGCCTTCACCTTCCCATCCGGGCCGATTTCGATTTCGATTTCCTCTTTGGCCACAGCCACATCTCCTACCAATTGCGAACACGGATCCGGATCGTGCGGTCCTCGGTTACCTCTTCGTCGACAATCGTCATGTCGCGCTGCTTCAATTCGGTCACCACCCGGTGGTAGACGTACTGCTGGGTGACCCGTCCGATCAGCTCTTGGCCCATCCGGCGGAGTTCTGCTTTGGAGTAACCGGCGCCCTCCACGCACACGCGCAGAACCCCGCGGGCGTCGCGGGTGAAGCGAGCGCGGACGCCTTCCCGCTGGACCACAATCTCCTGGCCGGTTCCCGAGGCGTCCGGGAGGATTTCGCTCTCCTCCACTTCGATCTCCGCCTTGTTCGTCACGTCGGTCCCCGCCCGCACAGCCTCCTCCCCCTGCTTGGCCACCGCATATCCCATGGTGCTCACCGCCGCGGTGACTGCCGCGGCGATGGCCGGCCAATTGGCCACGATCACAGGGGCCAGGACGACCACGGTACTCATGGGCCTCTCCTTTCGTTCTGTTCTGTCTGTGCTGCGGCGGGGCCTTGGCCCGCTACAGCTTGATCTTCCGCTTCACCTCTTCCCGGGTCCGCAGTCGGGCGCCC
>DQVB01000658.1 GCA_015661985.1 Planctomycetota bacterium
AGCGAACAGGCTGTCCCTGCCGAGGTCGATTTGGACGTAGCCCAACGGGTCGCCCGGCTGCGGCCGGTAAAGGAAGCTGCCATCCTTTGCCTCGCACAACACCCGCGGCCGCAAGTCCAGCACTTCCACTTGCCTGTAGCCCCTGGCCCGCAACACTCGGGCCATGCGGGCGATTCCCGTAAACTCCATCAAGGGGGCAAAGTCGGCTCCCTCGACCGGGTTGTCCGCGATGATCACCCGGCCCGTGTCGCCTAATGCCAGCAGTGAGTAGTCCAGCAGCGGGCGCAAAACGGAACCGTGAACGACCGTGCTATAAAGGTGGTCCCGCCCCAGGTAGTGATGGTGGGTAACCAGGTTCGGCTTAATGACGACTGTATCACCGGGCCGGATCAGTGCACCGAACGGATTCCATCGGGCTGTACCGGCGTTTGCCGCATCAAGGCCCAGTTTCAGCAGCAGTTGGCGAACCGCGGGGTACACCAGGTTCGACGCATCCACCTGCCTCGTGGCTGAGCCAGGAAGTTCGGGATAGGCTGCTGGCGGATCGAACGGTGGGTCGGAACAGTAGTGCTGAAGCGACGGCTCATGTAAGTATGCGCAATACAGGCGGTGGACCGAAGCTGCACGCTCGCGGGCAGGTCGAGCGACATCGCGTGGGAAGCCGGAGAGGTCGGTTCTAGCATTCAATGTAGCCGGCCTCCTATCATTGCGACTTTGGCATTACGTTTGCCTGACAGCTTGTTGATCAACTCTAACCATTCCTTCGCAAAGTAGCTGAGACTGAACTGCCGGGCGTAGTTTGTTCCGCGTTGTGCTATCGATCGCAAACGTCCTGGGTTTTGGAGCAAGGCCCGTACGGTCGGCAGCAGGTCGTCAAAGCGAGGGCACACGATTTGGCGCCCCTTGGTCAGCAACTCGCCCATGCCGCCGCGCCCCGAACCGACTACCGCCGTGCCGCACAGCATTGCCTCGTGGGCGGTCCGGCACCAGCCCTCTTCAAAGGTGGACATTGTGACAACCAAGTCGCAGCAGGCCAGAAGTTTCAAGTAATCCCGATATTCAAGGAACACGTGAATGACGGGCAGATTGGACTGTCCCCGCCCCGTTGTCACGAAGTCGGCATCGAGCACCCGAAGGGCCTCATACGCTTGCCGGTAACCTTTCTCCGGCCGCGCATTGCCCAAGTAGATCAGCGGCCGATCGGGCTTGGCTCCCAAAGTGGCACGAAACTGCGCAACTTCATGCTGGGAAAAGCTGAACTGCGTCAGATCGTATGAGTTGTAGATAACCTGAGAGCGGACTACGCCCCTTCGTTGCAGTTTCTTCGCCCAGTATTCCGAAACTACCACGACCGTGTCAGCTTTCCGCAACTTCCGGCAGTACTGCCAGTTCAGAGCATGGTACAGCAGCGGATAGCGGCCACAATGAGCATCGAAATGGTGCAGGATGACAACGTGCTTGCGGCGTGGTTGAAACGGAGCGAATATGGTTGAGAAGTAGTCTCGGACGACCACATCTCCTCGCAGTTCCAGCTGGCGCATCCGGCGAGCAAAGCGTAAGAGTTGGGAGGTTCTCCGAAAAAGTGGGGCCCCGCCGCCACGACGCACGTATGTGACCACGACCTCATGCTGCTGGCGCAGCGCCTGACGCGCGTAGGTGTCATAGACATACCCGCCGTTGGCGAAGTTCTCTTCCACCCACTCGTCCGCTTGCCCCGTGATCAGCCACTCGATCAACATACGAGGTTCCACAAGGCTGTTCGCCGCGGTATGAATCTATGCCCTTGCCTATCGCAGCAGTGCGAACATCCAGACGCACTGCACAAGCTCGCCGTTCAGATTCAAAGGCTGTGGCGTTACCGACATGAGAAACGCTCAACAACAAACGAAAAGTCAGGGTAACTAATCAGTCGGCAAACGTGCTCGACCAATCGGCGACGGCTAGAGCCACATGTCTCGGCGTCTCGCCGGTCCAGCCGGCCGATTCTTCACGACCGCGAAGGAAGCGAAATGCCCCTTGCAGGTCGCGCGTGGCGACGGTGGAAAATGCTCGCGTTCAGTCTGCGCAAAAGCTCCCATTTCACGCTCCCTCGTACGTGCCAGCGGAACGTGTCATAGATGGCGAAGTCCGAGTGTACGCGCCGCATGAAGCGCGCGTAATCGGCCAGTACGGCGCCGCGGCGTTCCGAAAGGCCACCGCCACTTATCAAAAGAACCCAAAGATTTCCTGGCACCTCCACGATCAAGGCCTGCAAAGCCGTTTGAAGGTCCAGCAACTGCCGCGCGGCCCGCCCCGGCAGCGGCCAGCGGGCCATCCGGCCCAGGGCATGCACGCCCGGCACGCATTCCAAGCGAACCCCGACAACCCCGTCGTCGCTTGGAACGACGTATCCGTTCGGCCCAACTTGCACATACGGGAACGCTGCCCCGCATGTGTCCTCGCAAGGGACTTGTGCCGACAAGTGCTCCAGGCTCTGCAAGATGATACCAACAGCCTCCAAGCACAGTCGCCACATGCGCGCGGCCGACAGCTCGGCTGCGCTATCCGGCTGTAACTTGGTTGCGTTGTCCGCACAAGTAGCCCCTGAGCCGTAGCCCCGTCTCTCCGAGACGGGGTGCGAGTTTCGGAGAGGCTCGCCTACGATGTCCGCTTGCCCGTAGCTCCGTCTCTCCGAGACGGGGTATGCACTTGGCCGAGGTTCGCCTACGGCGCCGCGCGCCGCAGCCCGTTTTGGCGCGGAAACAGACCGTGTCTGACAGGCGGCTTGCCGAAGTGCCATGACGGAGTCGATGAATCGCCGCATTGGCTCCGGAAGGGGCGTGTGCAACGCCTTTAGATCGTAGGCGAGCGCCTTGAGCGAGCATAGGAGATTTCGCACTTTCAGCCGGCGGCGAACCATCTGGTCCAGAACGCTGAATAGGTTCACAAACAGAAACTCGATGCCGTAAATGCGGGTCAGTTCCCGCTGCTCCTCCTCAGACAATTCGTTCCGCACGGACACGTCACGCCCGGCGATCAGGTGGCAATCAAAGATGGGGATGAGCCACTGCCGGCGCCGAAAGACACTGACAGGCATCCCGAAGACGCCGTGCATGAACAAGTACCGGTCAGCGTCGTCCAGAATCGCTTTGTAGGTCCGCGCGACGCGTCTTGCCTTGTCATCAAAGACGGCGATCAGGTCTATGTCCGAAATGCCCGGCTCGCCGACCTGGCCGATCTGATAGACGGCCACCACTTCAGGCCAACCGATCAGATGAGCGGCTACTTTCTGAATGGCGTGGTCATAGTCCTCGCGGGTACAGGGCCGCGGGAGATTGTCCAATTGCAAGTCGTGCGGGGCAGAGTCGGGCAACCATTGTGGCAGCGCGATGGGCGGCTTCACGATCGCCGCTCCCGACCCGCGAGACCTTTTGCTCTGACAGCCGCGACGAAACGCAGAGCGCCCTGATAGAAGCTGTCGGTCAGGTATCGGCCCATCTTGGGCGAAACCGGCTGACCGATCTTTTTCTGGTAAATGGTCACGGCGAACGGGCTCGGCCAGTACCGGGTGAGGAAGCGCGAAAGGAGATTCGGCCTGAAATCCCACTCCAGCCGCATCTGGGACGCCACGTCTACGACCCGCCATTCAACAGGGGTGAAATCCGACCTCGCCAGCTCAAAGGAATCTCGCTTGAACACCGGCTGCCCGCGTGCCTGCAGGTACAAACTAGGCACCAGCATGATCTGGCTCAACAGCAGCTTGAGCTCGTAATAATTCCTCGGATAGCGCCCGGCGCGCAGCTTCCCTTCGATCGCATCCAGCATGCGCGCCAGCGATTCTTGCTCTTCCCCACACGAGGGCCGAAGCCGAATCCTCAGCGTGTGCTCCGAGTGCGGAAGCAGCGCCTTTGCATGGTCAAACAGCACGTGAGGAAAATACGCGTTGCAGTAGAAATCGAACTCGACTTCGCTGAGTACGAAGAATCCGTGATGTTGAAGCACATCGTGGCGCACGATTAGCCGACGTGCCTGCGTCAAACGCAGCGCAGTTTCGGCTAGCCTTGTTGCGTTCCCCAACACCGAGCTTCGCACGACCACGAGCAGATCCACGTCGCTGTAGCTGATCTCTTCTCCGGTTGCAAGGCTTCCATGAACGTACACCCGCACACTTTCCATTTGAATATGTTCGTTCAGGTAATCGCGGAGTGATAACAGGCATTCGACCCGCCCGCGATATTCCTTGACGATCTTGGCAAGAGCCGTTCTCTTCAACGCCGCGCTAGACAGAGCCTTCGACAACTCACGATACCGTCGAGCCAGATATGCAGCGTACACATGCGCTTTATGCCGAACCTGCTTTGGCGTCACAAGCAGGCCGCCACGCCTACCAATCCACTGGCCATTGACAAAACGACCCAGGTCCCGATGCACTTCACGTTGAAAGGCGAAGGTCTTCGCGTCTGATCTCACTTCTCGCCTATCACCTCACGGTAGAGCCTCAGCGGTTGCCCTGAGCCCACGGCCGACTTCACAGATAGC
>DQVB01000075.1 GCA_015661985.1 Planctomycetota bacterium
AACGGCTTTGTGACGTATCGTTTCAAGGATTATCACAAGGGTGGCGCCTGTGGAGTGAAGAAGCTGCCCGTGCTGACATTCATTGACCGGTTGGTGCAACATTTGCCTGAGAGCACTTTCGGCAGGTTCGCTACTATGGTATGCTGGCGCCGACGAAGAGGGCCGGTACTCTGGCAAAGGCCCGTCAGCTTTTAGCCCAGAGGAGGAGACGCCGCCGATCGCCCCGCACATGGGAGCAGAGGCGTAAGGCCGCGGGGGACAGGAGGCCTCTATCCTGCCCGCGATGTGGCCGGCGCATGGAGTACTGGCTCTTTCTGTTCGGCTCAGCATACGAAATGGCGGAACTCGTGGGTGTGGAGGTTGACAAAAAGTTCCTCCAAACAGGGTGATCCACACCTGCGACATTCCGCCGCATCTATTGGCAGCATAACTTGCCATGCATGTGGTATCTCATTGAAATTCCGATACTGTAAAGGCGTGAGAAGCAATGGCCCGCGGTTGTGATTGTGCGCTGTGGTTAGCACGGGTGAGCCTTGCGGTGAACGTGATCGTCTGGAGCGGGTGCGTGAAAAAGGATAGCCCGGTCAGTGAGGTGCTGCACATACTCCGGCCCCACGTTGACCTGGGTGTTTTTCGGGTTGGGATCGATGGTGAACGGCCCACTCATACCTTTGCGTTCACTGTGCGGGGGACTTCGCCCGTCCGCATCAAGTCGATCGAGACCGATTGCGGCGCGTGTTCGTCGCCTGCGAGAGAGCTGATCGGGAAGGAGCTTGAGCCGGGTTCGACGCACATGTTGACGCTCCAGATGGACGTGGACCATCGTGCCGGGCCGTGCCGGCAAATGGCTTTGATCACAACCGATCCACCGTCCCGAACGCCGCTGGTGGTTTCGCTGGCCGCATTCATCGTCCAGCCACCGGTGGTCTCTCCCAGCCCACTGGTCGTGGATTCGGTTTTCGGGGAACTGCCCGAGTGTGTGGTAGATATCTACCGTCTACGAGATGCCAGCTCCCGGCCTCTGAGGCTTAACGAAGAGGCCTCCGAGTTCCCGTCATTCGTGCTGGTCGAGCGGAGTTCTGACTCAGAGGAACGTCCTCTCCTTCGGTCGGCGGAGAGATCGCCGGTCCAGGACCGGCTTACTATGAGGTTCAAAGCAGCGACGCGGCTCCCGATCGGAGAACACCGGCTGGAATTCCGTTTTGCCTGGCGGGACGACGCCGCCCCATCCGTGCTGGCTGTCCTGGTGCGTGTCCATCATCCGGTGAGGCCACAGGTCGAACGCGTCTTCTTCGGCCAACTGCGGCCGGCAGAGCAGCGTGCTGTTCGTCTGTGGTTGCAGCATACCTCACAGGAAAGGCCCAACGTGCGAACCGTGATGTCTGATTTGGATTTCGTCCATTCTTCCATCAACGAAGTCGGCGACGAGCTGGTGCTGAAGGTTCGAGCACCCACTGGCGCTGGGCGATTTGCCGGGACTGTGACAATATCCTTCGAAAATGGGTCCATCCCTCCGTTGAACTTGCCAGTCAGCGGCGTCGTTGTGACCGATGCCGAATGAGCTTGCTCCGTGGACGCGGATGATGGCGCGGTGGTGGAAGATTGTGGCAGTTTCCAGCGTGGATTGGTCCACTGGCCGGGGAGGGTGGGCACCGGTGGGTGCGGGATCGTCCAGGGTGGGACATGCTCTGGCTGCCACTGTCATTCTCCTTCTCCTTGCGCACGTTTCCCTGTTGGCATGCGGCGCGTGGACTCATAGTCCGACTCTAGACGAGGTCGCGCATTTTGCTGCCGGATTGAGTCATTGGCATTTAGGGCGCTTCGAGCTGGCTCGGGTTAATCCTCCCCTGGTGCGCATGGTGGGCACAGCGCCCGTATTGCTAGCGCAGCCGAAAGTCAAATGGAACTGGAGCGAGCGTGATTTCGAGCGTCGAGGGTTCGCCTTCGACATCGGCGAGGTTATTATCCGGCATAATCAACAGCGGATACGTGGGCTATTTACGTTAGCCCGGCTTGGTTGCTTACCATTGACCCTCTTTGGGGCGTGGGTCTGCATGGTTTGGGCCCGCGAATTGCACGGCAAGGCGGCGGCGATCTGTGCACTTTCGTTGTGGTGTTTTTCGCCGACTATCCTTGCACATGCACAGCTGATCACGGCGGATGTGGGCGCCGCCGCCATGGGCCTCGCAGCGGGGTATGCGTTCTGGCGCTGGCTGATTCGCCCGACGTGGGCCGGAACGACAGTGGCAGGTCTCTGCCTGGGTCTGGCCCAGCTGACGAAGGCAACTTGGATCATCCTCTACCTCCTTTGGCCCCTACTGTGGCTTGTCTGGAGAGCCGGGCATCGCAGCGGGGTGTGGGGGTGCCGCGGCTCCGAACGCCCCCGGGGGACCTGTTGGGCCGAGCGGGTCCGGTTTTCTCAACAGCTGTGGCAGATGGGTCTGCTGGTGTTCTTGTCCCTTTATGTGCTCAACCTTGGCTATGGCTTCGAAGGGTCCTTTCAGCGGCTCGGCGACTACGAATTCATGAGTAAGACGCTGGGTGGCGATGATGAAGGGCGGGAAGGATCTGTGTCCCCAAAGCCGGGCAACCGTTTCCGGGGGACGTGGCTGGGAAGGCTGCCGGTGCCGCTGCCGAAAAACTATGTTAGTGGCATCGATTGGCAGAAGTGGGACTTCGAACGAAGGATGTGGTCGTACTTGCGCGGGGAGTGGAGGCTGGGCGGCTGGTGGTACTATTACCTGTATGCTCTGGCCGTCAAGGTCCCGGTGGGCACATGGGTGCTCGGGGCGCTCGCCCTGTTCCTCACATGTACGGACCACCGCTATCGGGCCGGCTGGCGCAATGAGACATTTCTGCTTGCACCGGCCGTGGCCGTGATTGTGCTGGTCAGTTCCCAGACCGGGTTCAACCACCATATGCGCTACGTCCTTCCCGCCTTCCCGTTTCTTTTCATCTGGATCAGCAAAGTTGGGCGGGCC
>DQVB01000266.1 GCA_015661985.1 Planctomycetota bacterium
GCCAGGTTGACGAAGTGGCGCACCAGTTCCGGCTCTGTCAGCTCCGGAAGCGGCGGTGGGGCCTCAGCCAGGTACTGGCGGGGCAGCAACTCCTGCACAGCCACCTCGGGCACGTCGCAGGCGGGCAACTCCACCGCCCGGCAGCCTGTCCGTGACTGGTCCCACAACAACTCGACGGCTTGTCTGTTTCGCATCATCCACCTTGCAACACGCAGCCGGGGCAAGCCGAAGGGATCATCTTTCCTCACACTGATCCCCGTCGCCCAAGGATCCCCTATCCCCAGCGGCCGGGGCGACTTTCCCTGTTTGCATCCGGGCCACTTCCACCAGCCGATCGATTTCCGCCTTGGTCCGTTTTTCGGTCACGGCCACCAGCAGGCAATCTTGCCACTGGGGGTACCATCGCCGGAGCGGTACGCCGGCCAGGATGCCGCGCTGGCGGGCCGCCTCCAGCAGCCGCTCCACCTGCCCGCCTGGCACGCGCACGACGAATTCCTTGAAGGTGGGTGCCGAAAAAACGGGCTCCAGACGCGCCCGCGCTGCCAGTTGTTGCCGGGCGTAGTGGGCCCTCTGGAGACACAGGCTGGCAACGCGGCGCAAGCCCTCCGGGCCCATGGCGGCCAGGTAGACGGCGGCCCGCAGCGCCATGAGCCCCTGGTTGGTGCAGATGTTGCTGGTCGCCTTGTGGCGGCGGATATGTTGTTCGCGGGTTTGCAGGGTCAGCACCCAGCAGCGGCGGCCGTGGCGGTCGACCGTTTGGCCCACCAGACGGCCTGGCATGCGACGGACGAACTCTTGGCGGCAAGCCATGATCCCCAGGTATGGTCCGCCGAAGGACATGGGATTGCCCAGCGATTGGCCCTCGGCCACCACGATGTCCGCCCCGTATTGGCCTGGAGGCTTGAGCAGCCCCAGGCTGATAGGGTCGACGGCCACGATGAACACGGCCCCGGCCCGGTGGGCCAGCTCGGCAAGCCTTTCCACGGGCTCCAGGGCCCCGAAGAAGTTCGGATGTTGGACCAACACGCAGGCGGTTTGGGGTGTGAGCTGAGCCTCGAGCTCTTGGGGATCCACCACTCCCTGAGGCGTGGGCAGCGTCGCGGTCTGGACATCAAGGTTGGCCAAATACGTGGCCAGCACCTGGCGGTACTCCGGATGCACGCTGGCCGCGGTGACCACCTGCTGGCGGCCGGTGGCAGCCAGGGCCATGAGCACGGCTTCGGCCGCCGCGCTGGCCCCCTCGTAGAGACTGGCGTTGGACACGTCCATTCCGGTCAGCCGGGCCACCAGCGTCTGGTACTCGAACATCGCCTGGAGCGTCCCCTGGCTGGCCTCCGGCTGATAGGGCGTATAGGCCGTGGAGAATTCGCTGCGGCTGCCCACGAAGTCGCACAGCGAAGGGACGAAATGGTCGTAGCTGCCCGCGCCCAGGAAACAGACCGCCCCGTCGGCCGATGTGTTGGCCGCAGCCAGCCGGTTCATATGGGCCGTCAGCTCCAACTCGCCCATGGCCGCCGGCAGGTTCAAGGGGCGCTGCAAACGCAGGTCGGCCGGGATCGGTGCAAACAGCTCTTCCAGGGACACAGCGCCGACGGCTTCCAACATCGCACGGCGCTCGGGGTCAGTGTTGGGAATATAGGCCATCGAAGGTGTTGATCGCTCATGCACAGCTGGGGACAAATGGAGGCTGGCGGCCCGCCGCCGGCCGGAACCGTTCACTGCTCGCTCATCTCCTCGGCGCACTGCTTCTGGTAAGCCTGGTAGTCGAGTAGATCCTTCAGGCCGGCTTCGTCGGTGATCTTGATCTTCACCAGCCAACCGGCCCCATACGGGTCCTCGGGCAGCTTGTCCAGCTGGTCTGCCGCGCCGGTGTTCACTTCGATCACCTCCCCGTCCACTGGGCTATACAGGTCACTGACCGCCTTGACCGACTCGACCTCGCCCATCGGCACACCGGCCTGGACCGAGCGACCGACTTCCGGCAAATCGATGAAGACCAAGTCCGTCAGCGCTTCCAAGGCGAAGGCCGTGATACCCACCGTGGCGATCTTCCGTCCCGAAGCGTCCGTCTCGACATGGACCCATTCGTGGGTCTTCGCATAACGCAATTCTTCCGGGTTCACTGGCTTTTTCCTTTCCGTTTGCGTGAATAGAAGGGCAAGCGGACCACCCGTGCGGCCTCCAGGTGGCCGCGGACGTCGACCCGCAACGACGTCCCCGGCCGGGCGTATTCCGGCCGCACGTAACCCATGGCGATCGGCTTCTGGAGCGTCGGCGAATAGGTGCCGCTGGTCACGCGCCCGATCGGCCGGCCGTCGGCCAGGATGGTGCAACCTTCGCGGGCCGGACGGCGTCCGTCGAGTTCGATCCCCACCAACACGCGCCCCAGCGGCTGGGACTGGATCCGCTTCAAGGCGTCGCGGCCCGGGAAATCGTAACCCACCAGGTGACAGGCGAACCCCAAGCCCGCTTCAAAAGGATTCACGTCTTCAGACAGCTCGTGGCCGTACAGGGGCATCCCCGCCTCCAGGCGGAGCGTATCGCGTGCGCCGATCCCCGTGGGCACCATGCCTAGCGGTTCGCCCAAATCAAGGATCGCTTCCCAAACGCCCTGGGCAATACCGACTCCAATGCTCAATTCAAAGCCGTCCTCGCCCGTGTAGCCGGTTCGACTGATGATTCCCCCCTGCCTCTCGGCCGCCGGGTGGAGAATCCGCACCTGGGCCCCATGGTAATACTTCATGTCATGCAGGTCCACATCCACCAGAGGCTGCAGCACCTCCACGGCGCGCGGTCCCTGGACGGCGAACATGGCCCACAGGGCCGTCACGTCGGCGAAAAGGACCTCGTGCCCGGGGCGCTCCGCTCGCTCCGGAGGCAAATGACGATGGACCCAGTCCACGATCTTCGTCCGGTTGGCCGCATTGACCACCATCACGTAGAAGGGCTGACCGTAGGCGTCGTGGTAATAGCCCACCAGGACATCGTCCAGGATCCCGCCTTCTTCGTTGGTCACGAAAGAATAGCGGATCTGATTCAGCACCATGTCGGCCACGCGCCGGGTGATCAGTTCGGCCAGAAAGACCGCCGCCCCGGGCCCTTCGAAGCGCAGCCGGCCCATGTGGGAGATGTCCGCGATCCCCACGGCCGAGCGCGTGGTGCGATGCTCGTGGATGATCGACGTGTAGTGTAGCGGCATGCACCAGCCGCCAAAGGGCACCATCCGCGCCCCGTGCTTGATGTGCCACTCATGAAGGGGGCTTCTCAACAGCGCTGGATCGTTCGCACTCATCGCCTCTCATCCGTTTTCGTACTGGTCCTTGTCCTTCCCGAAAAGGTCCTTGGGCAGCCAACCCCGCCTCGCCCCCCGGCCAGACCAAAGGCGAATGACCTCCCATTCTAAATCACCATGCCCGATTCCGCGACACCACGAACGACAAATCCGAATCTGTAAGAGCGTGTTTCAAAACCTGGCCCCAAACGCTCTGCGCGGGTCCTCAACGCTCTGCGCGGGTCTCCCCAGCGCTGTGCGCGGGTCCGCCGCGCTGTGCGCGGGTCCCACCACAGCGCTGTGCGC
>DQVB01000698.1 GCA_015661985.1 Planctomycetota bacterium
CCCCCGGATCCGTTCTTTGCGGCGACTGCAGGCCCACCGCTGAGACCGTTTGCTTGTCCCACCCTACGCGTCCCGCCGCCCCGTGACCGCTTACTCGAACCATCCTTGGGCGTGGGCATGGCACAGTAACACCAAGGCAGACAAAGGCACGGCAACGCCGGCTCCGACGGGTTCGACTGGACCCATTCTTCTCGCTGGCCGCCTGGGGGACAAGTGGCCCACACGGAAGTCTCCCCGCCGGGTAAAGACCCGTTCGGCGCCAGCGAACCGAGCAGCCCGCGGCCAGTAGGTCCTCACGTTCGCCACCCGCAGGCGACTCGCTCACCACGCGAAGATCAGGCCGATATGAGGCCCGTGGTAGACTACCTTGCCTTCGTGATCTAGTTGGCCCGGGCCGGTTTCCAGCAATCCGACGTCGCTGTTGAAGTTGCGGTAGCCTAGGGCCAGGCCGTCGATCCAGATGGCATTGTAACCGGCCCGGAACGTCATCGCCGGCGAGAACTGGTAGACGAAGGAAAGCGACAGATCCCCCAGGATGATGGCCACATCGTTGTCGGCTGAGGTGAGCGAGTCGATATCCATTTCGCCGGTGCGGACATAGCGCGTAGCCTGGCTGGCGTAGTTCTTCATCAGGGCCCCCTTGATTTCGAAATCCAACCAGCACTCCTCCCTCAGTCGATACTCGATCAGTGCCCCCAACTGGGCGCCGATCATGTCATTGTCGACCCGCGTGCGCACCTGGTTGACCGTCCCGGTCGGCTCGGGGCGGAGCGAGCGGGTGAAGTAATCGAATTGTTCGGTGATCCGCGCGTACCGCCCTCCCACCAGCACCGAAGCCTGAAGCGGCCCGGGAGGCATGCGCAGTGTGTGGCGCAGGTTCCATTCGATGTTCCAAAACGTGGAGTAGTCGCGGATGGAGGCGAAATTGTTGAAATCCAGACCCTCCACCTGGTCTGGATCGCCGAAATTGGTGAACGGCGAGGCCAAGCTTCCCGCGATCGGGTCGGCCCCGTCTGGAAGGCCTTCGCTGGTCAGCGTGTTGTCCCCGACAGCGGCGGACTCGGTCCAGTCGTAGGAGCCGAAAAAGACGCTTTCCACCCCGAAGTTCTCACCCAGCCGCAGCCCGAGCAACACTCGCGCCCCTTCCTGGAAGTTGAAGTCCAAGTGTTGGGTGCCGAGCATCGTAGTGCGGTTGACCGTCGGCTCGCCCCCTTCTTCCACGGGCTCCTCGATCGTCTTCAACACGGCAAAGTTCCGCCGGCCATCGGGGTCCCGCATCAAGAAGAGCCCGTCGGCCATGGCATAGAGTCTCGGGCTGGGATGCTTCGACTGAGAAACGTAAGGCCGGACGTTCGCGGCCACCTCCGGACGGCACAGACCTCCTCCGAGGACGGCCTCCCCGGGCATCTGGGCTGCCGCCCGCTGCGCCGGGATGGCCACCGCGCCCAGCAAGCAGATGAAAGCCCCCAATCCTGGATGCTTGACATAGCGCATGAGCGGGAATCCGGACTCTTGGACAATCCAATCCGTCGCATAACGACACTCCCTTTCTGTGTCGGCGCCAGACAGGCCACAAAACCAGCAAAAAGCGTACGATCGGTACACCCTACCCGGATAGCCGACCCCTCAGAAAAGGATGAATCGCGCGGAACACGGGTCGGCTGGGCACCTTGGGAGATCTGCGAGGAATGGGCAATCTGCCGGGCGGCCCCCGGCCGGCGACGCGGCCTTCGCACGTTGGGCTTCGAGTTGTTGGAAATGCGCCGCCTGCCGGCCGCTTCGCCGCTGGATCTGCATTCCGGGCCGATTGCTTCCAGAGGGGACGTTGTCCCACGCAGAAACGGCCTCCGAGGACGTTGCCGGCCACCCCGGTGCGGTCTTGGGATGGCCGTGCCAGGCCTGACGGTGGGAACAGCGGTGGCTTGAAGCCCGTTGCGGGCATCAGCGCCGGTGTCGAGGACGGACCGCTGGGGTTTGACCTCCATTGCTACTTGCCGCAACACGATCGGCGCGATGAGCCGCGTTGTGGTCTCGGCGGACGTGCGCGGGCCTGTCGGTCGATTACCCCACGCGA
This sequence comes from Planctomycetota bacterium, assembly GCA_015661985.1. Lineage (GTDB taxonomy): Bacteria > Planctomycetota > Planctomycetia > Pirellulales > Thermoguttaceae > SZUA-1497. Next base: position 2,075 of record DQVB01000698.1, read on the forward strand.
AGGGTGATGAATTCAGTGGATCGCCCCAGCACGGCCGCGGTGCCGGGTCCAAAGGGGATTGTCGTATTTGGTTTCGACCAATTTGCTGGCCGCCGCCTGTTCCGCCTCCGACAGCGGTTCTTCATACCATGCGAAGGCAAGCCGATCGGCCAGGCGCCGGAGCCACGGGCCGATCAAGGCCCGGTCGTCGATCCCGGGGCCGGCCAGGTCGGCCAGGCCAGGGACGTCCGGAGCGCACCGAGAGCGATCCAGCAGCACACTGCCATGCTGCAGCACCGCGGTGGCCGATCGCCGCTGGGCGCTACCGGCCACTTTCACGCCCCCGGCGACCACATCACCCGGCGATCTGCGATGGAAGCACAGGAACGGCTGCGCGCCGGCCGGGCAAGGGTCGCCGGCCGGGTGAAGCGACGCCTCTACGCGCCATTCCGCCAGCACCTCGGCCAACGTCTGATGCACGGCTTCATACAAGGCCAAGCGCTTCTTGGCCAACGGGTGTGTGGACGGCAGGGCCAGGCTGTAGGTGAGTTCCCGGTCATGGAGGATCGCCCCGCCGCCCGTGAGTCGACGGACCACAGGACAGCCGGCGCTGGGCTGATGCCCGCGGCGCAGCTCGTATGTCTGGAAATAGCCCAGGGACAGAGTCGGCTGGTCCCAACGATAAAAGCGCAAACACGCTCGGCCGGTCTGGCCGGTCCAGTCGAATAGCACCTCGTCCACGGCCATGTTCCATGCGCCCGAGGCCGCGGGGTCGATGATCAACCGGCAGGGAGTGCGAAGCACGTTATCGGCTGCGCCGGGCAAAGGCATGATCGGTTCCCTGTGTCGACAGGGGGCTGCCTGCCTGGGATCTTCGTCCCTTGGCCCGGGACTGGGCGGTTGTATGGTACGCTTCTGCTGCTTCTGCCATGCCGATTCAGCCCATGGCTAGTCCACCGCTGACGTTCACCACGGCGCCGGTCATGTATCCGGCCCGCTCACTGCACAAAAAAGTCACCACATCGGCCACTTCTTCGACCGTGCCGATTCGGCCCAGGGGGATACGGGCCAGGTATTTTTCGCGGTTCTTGGTCAATGCCTCGGCGGTCATGTCGGTGAGCATCATACCGGGTGCCACACAATTGACCGAGATGCCCTGCGGCGCCAGTTCCCTGGCCAGGGAAAACGTGAAGGAGATGATCCCGCCCTTGCTGGCGTCGTAGGGAGCGTGCCCGGTGGTGGAGCCGAGCAGAGCGGCGGTGGAGGAGATATTCGTGATACGGCCGCCCAGGTTGCGGCTCAGTAGCCGGCGGACGAAGTGCTTCGTGACCAGGAACGTGCCGGTCATGTTCACTTGGAACACAGCGTTCCATTCCGCTTCGGTGAACTCCTGGACCGGCCGTGTCGGGCAGCAGGCGGCGTTGTTCACCAGCACCTGCGCGGGCCCCAGTTCCCCTTCCAGGCGATCGAAGAGGGCCACGATATCGGCTTCGCGCGTGATGTCGCCCGCCAGGGCCATCGCCCTACCGCCCTGGCGACGGATGCTGCCGACAACCTGCTCGGCCAACTCGGGGTTTCGGCGGTAGTTCACCCCCACCGCGGCTCCTTCATCGGCCAGGGCCAGACAGACTGCCTTGCCCAGCCCGCGCGCCCCACCTGTAACCAACGCTACTTTGTCCTCGAGACGCAAGTCCATGGGCATCGACGAAGCGCTTACGGATGCAGCTGGTTGGCCCGCGGTGTCACCTGGTGGATGTTGGGCGTCGTGTTGGCTTGCGCGTTACCCAGTGCCCAGGCGATCCCACCCAACAGGATCTGTTGGAAGATGCGATTGGTCCACACGTCTTCCCGGTGACCCATGGAGCAGAAGAACACACGTCCCTGGCCGTGCATCCGCGCCCAGGTGGCGGGAAACGGTGGCCGCTGGTACATGTCCCCTTCCATCCCCGCCGTCTCTTGGACCAGGATCACGTGCAAGTTGTCCGCAAAATCCCGCAGGGCGTACCATTCGTCGGTCAGGCGGAACGATTTCGGCAGCCCTTCGGTGCCGGGAAAGCCGGGAGAAGCGACGCGCATGGTCGCCTCCTGTTGCGCCCCATGGGCCACGAAGCGGGCGCCGATCATGGCCAGGTAGGGGTCGTCCGCCGGCGCTTGGCGGCCCCAGTAGCAGGCCGAGTGCAAGGCCACAAAGGGTTTGCCCGCCGCCACGGCCGCCACAAGTCGGTCACGCCCGGCAGGGCTCATGGGCGGCCTCTTCCGCACGCTGGGCTGGAACATGTCGCCGCACGAATAGAACACGAAGACGTCCCACCGCTGCAGATCGCCGTCGAAGACGCTCCCGTCCTTGGTGCACTCCACGTCAAAGCCTGCCCGTCGCCCCAGCTGCGTGAGAATCCGACCCGAATGGCTCAACCCGTCCTCGCCCGGCCGAACCACTGAATGTTCGTACTCCACGCTGCGAGTGAAATACAGTACCCGTTGCCGTCGCTTCGAGGCTGCGGCGACCCAGCCGCAAGGAAAGGTGGCCAGGCCCAGCAGCGCCGCCGAACCGGCCGCCAACACGTCGCGCCGTCGCATGGTCCAGTCTCCTGTGGTTGGAGTCTCCCTGGCACGGGGCTCTTGGACCATCCAACATAGCCCGGCCGATGCGCGATGGCAAGCTTGCACGAGGGCAGCAGTTCCGATTCAGACGTAACGGCGGGGCGTAACAGGGGGCCGAAAAGGCTGTTGCTTGCCAAGGCTCAACGCCAGCGAGCGTTTCCCGAGCAACCCGGCCCTCCGATCCGGGGACGGGAAACAAAGGGCCAAACCCGGCTCAGGCAGCCAGGCTGCGGAACCCATGGTTCTGTGGCGCGCAGTGTTCAGGTCTGAATCGCAGCGAAGGGGCCAGGAGAGCCGTGAGGCGACAATCGAGTCGATCCGGGCGTCGCCCGGGCCGGCAGCCGCACTACTGGCCCGCATCCCGCGCACCGGACCACTCGGCCTGCCACGATCGCCACACCTTCATGGACCGCTCCAGGTGCTCGCGGCTCGGTTCCGGAACCCCATAGCACATGAGTCCGATCGGACCGCGATAGTCCGCTTGGCGCAGCGTTTGGAGCAGTCGGCGGTTGTCGAAATCGCCCCGGTCGAGCGGCTGGATGAGGCCGTCGGTCCAAGTGGTGGCCCCCACCGTAGCCCCGTTGATCGCCACGACGAAGATCCGATGGGCGTGTTTCTCCACCCACGGTCGATAGTCTTTGTCCCCGTCGACTTTGAGCCAGTGGCAGAGGTTGAAGTTTACGCCAACCTGGGGATGGTTGACCTTTTCGACGACCTCCAAGGCGTGGATGAAGCTGGCGGCCCAGTCGCCCGTGTGGTGGTAGATCGAAATCCGCAGCCCGGCCGCGGCCGCCACATCGCCCAAACGGCGAAGGATGTGCACCGCCGGCTCCAGGCCCCGCGGATCCTGGGGCGGAAATCCGCGCAGTACGACGCAGACCGTCACCGGCCGGCCCCGCAACTTGCGGATGGCCGCAGGCAAGCGCTGATCGTACGGGGGCGAGTCGGGATTGACGTTCACCGGCGTGTAAAGCATGTAGACCTTCAGGCCGGCGTCGTCCAGGATTCGCAGGTTCCGCTCCAATCTCTCATCGAGCCACAGCGGGTAGCCCACGCCGTCGAACCCCAGCCGGGCGAGCAGTTTCGCCTGCTCGGCCACCGGCGGATCCTGCACACGCGGCATGTCCACGCAGTAGGCGTAAAACGGCGGCGACCAGTCGTCCTGGCCGCCCCAAGCAGCCCTCACGCCGCAAACGGCCCACAGAGCAGTCCATACCGAACAGACGGCCCCCACAAGCCTGAATCGGCCACTTCCCATTGTCTTGCTCCTCCAGCTGCGAGTCGTTCACTGGGGCGTGACGAACCATCCGAGGCCATCAACGCCGGTGGCCGGTAACCCACTGCGGCAACACTCAGTTCGTGCGATCTGAGCGGCGCAGGTGCGACAGCCCAGTCGCCACGGGAACCATTATCGCCCGAACTTCAGCCGAAACCAAGGCGTGGGCGTTCAGGTGAGACGATCTGCCGATCTGGGCGGCCCGGACCGCGGCGCCTGGTTCGGCCGAAGCGAGAGGCCACTGGCCGCATCGTCGCAGGACGTTCTCCAGGGGCCTTGCCCCGGTTCGCCCCGGGCTTCCCCGGCCTCTGCCGGGCGATTAACATACAAAAAGCGAGCCCGGTCGAGAACCTGTTGCCGCGGGGCTCGGCCGACTGGCTGCGCCCGTGGTTTGCTCCGAGAGGGATTCGTTGCCACGGAGATCCCTCCCCGCGAGCTGGAGCCACGTGCTCGGGCAACAGCCGAGTGGTGTGTGCCATGCCAGCAACGTACAACAAGCTAGGGATTACCTTCCAATACCCGGAGAATTGGACACTCGACGAAGAAGATGCCCTCACAGGCCAGCAATCGGTCACGGTCTACAGCCCGGGAGGGGCCTTCTGGTCGATCAGCATCCATCCTCGCTCGGCCGATCCACAGCGGTTGGCACGCGCCGCCGTGGAGGCCATGCGCCAGGAGTACGCGGACGTGGACGCCGAGGCGGCCGACGAACGGATCGCTGGTCGGGAGATGATCGGCTACGACCTGAACTTCTTTTACCTCGATCTGACCAATACGGCCATGGTCCGATCCTTGCGCACGGCCCGGGCCACGTACGTGATCTTCTCCCAGGCCGAGGACCGCGAATTCCAGAGGGTGGAGATGGTATTCCGGGCCATTACCACGAGCTTCGTTGAGGGCATCGAAAAGTTGTGGTAAGGTACTGCAGCTCTTGTGGCTCGTCTCAAGGCAAACGCAGAGGCAACCGGCTGCCGTGGCTCCGGCCCTCACAGCACATTCACATTGAACCCGAAGTAACGGGCCGCATTGTTGTAGCAGATATCGCGGACCATCCCGCCGATCAGCTCGAAGTCACGGGGCAGCAGTCCCCGGTCCATCTCTCTGCCCAACAGGTTGCAGAGGATGCGCCGGAAGTACTCGTGTCGCGTGTAAGAGAGGAAGGAGCGGCTGTCGGTGAGCATGCCCACGAAAAGGCTCAGCAGGCCCTGGTTGGAAAGCGTTTCCAGCTGTCTCTCCATGCCGTCTTTCTGGTCCAAGAACCACCATCCACTGCCGTACTGCATCTTGCCGGGGACCGTGCCATCTTGGAAGTTGCCCAGCATGGTGGCGGTGACCTCGTTCCAGGCAGGGTTGATGTTGTAGAGGATGGTCTTCGTCAGCCGCCCGTCGCGTTCCAACCGATCGAGGAATCGGCACAGGGATTCGGCCACGGGCAGATCGCCGATGGAGTCGAAACCCGTGTCTGGCCCCAGCGCTTCGAACTGGCGGGAATTGGCGTTCCGCAAAGCGCCGAAATGGAACTGTTGCGTCCAGCCCTTCTCGTGGTCCATGACGGCGAATTCATAGAGCATGGCGGATTTGAATTTCCGCGACTGGTCCGGCTCCAGCACGCTGCCCTGACGCACGCGCTGGAAAGCCGCTCGAATCTCCTGGTCGGTGTAGGGCTCCGCATGGAAGGTGTCCAGGCCGTGATCCGACAGCCGACAGCCCATGCTGTGAAAGAAATCGTGGCGTTTCCGGAGGGCCTCCAGGAAAGAGTCGAAATCGCGGATATCCACGTCCGCCGCTTCGGCCAGTTTCTCGACCCAGGCGTTGAAGGCGGCCGGGCTCTCCACAGCCAGGGCACGATCGGGCCGGAAGGTGGGCAAGACTTGGATGGAGAACGATGCGTCGGCAGCGATCGCCGCGTGGTGGGTCAAACGATCCGTCGGGTCGTCTGTCGTGCAGACCAACACGACGTCCATTTGCCCCATGATCCCGCGCGCGGAGAAGGCATCCTGGGCCAGCAGGGCGTTGCACTCCTCCCAGATACCTCGTGCCGTTTGGGGATCGAGAAGCCGATCGCTGATCCCGAAAGGCCGTTTCAGCTCCATGTGGGTCCAGTGGTAGAGCGGGTTGCGGAGCGTCTTGGGGACGGTTTCCGCCCACTTGAGGAACTTGTCCCAGTCCGGTGCGTCGCCCGTGCAATAGACTTCGGGAACGCCGGCAGCCCGCATCGCCCGCCATTTGTAGTGATCGCCGGAAAGCCAGATTTCGGTGAGGTTCTCGAAGCGGTGGTCTTCGGCAATCTGACGCGGCGGCAGATGACAGTGGTAATCGATGATCGGCATGTCGCGGGCGTGCTCGTGATACAACCGTACGGCCGCATCCGCTTCGAGCAGGAAATCTTCGGTGATGAATGTTTCCTTCACGGCGAGCCTCTCGCAAACAGAATACTCAGCGGGAACCAACCTCACACACAGGGCACCGACCAATGTACCATCGTCATAAAGCGGCTGCCATCCGGCCGGCCGCAGCCGACCAAGTGACTATGCGGACAAGGGCGGCTTTTCGCCGCAGAAGGAGCGGTAAATCGCCGCCGCCGACTCGCCAGCCCCGCGTTCAGCCAAGAACACACCGCGAAGCCGGGCACGTACGATTACCCCTTTCTCCAGTGGCTCCGGGAAAAGGTGATGCTCCACCTGGATCGAGGACCCCACACGGCGAACTTCGCCAAGATCCCAGCGGTCGAAGTCCGCCGGGTGGAGCATCTCCGCATAGCTGACCGGGGGCGACGCCAGACCGACCAGCAAGCAGGCGGGGCCGGCCTCAGGCCAGATCCGGTGTGGGGAACCAACTGGAGGTACGTTGACCGGTTCGAATCCGCCCTCGATGAGCCGCCATAGCCGGCCAGCCCGCAACCGGCTGGTGGCCACCATCCCCGGCTGGGCTTCGGCCAGATCGGTGCGCACCGACACGACCACATCGATCACCACCGTCGCCTCGTCTTCGCTGGTCACCGTCCAGGCAACGTCCGTTTGCACAGGACGCTGGGCCCTCGCCGAGTATGTAGCCAACAGACTGCTGCCCCGGATGAATCGATCCGCCGTCGATTCTGCCAGAGGCACATCTTCGCCGTGTTGGCTGCGCCGAAGGGCCAAACCAACCATCCGCTCACAAGCCAACGGCTGTCCGCCCCAGCGCAAATCGGCAATCCCCTGTTGCGAACAGCGCAGATCGATACGCCCGGTCAGCCGACCCGCGGTCAGTCGGGCCGACTCGCCGTCCAGTTCCCACACAGACATCGCGGTCACCCTTCTTCCACCGAGACGGTCGTTATGGACCGGGGCAAACCAGACCAGCATCCAAAGAACACGGCGCATTGCGGCCGCCACTGAATGCTACCGAATATATCGGCGTTTGCTCGTACTGTCCAACCTGCTCGAAACGATGTTCAGCTTCAAGGTGTCCGCACGTCCGCCCAAGCAAGCCAGCGGGCCCACGTCGACAAAAAAACCCCGCCGCTCGCAGCCAGGGCGAAACGGCGGGGCCGGAACAGAGAAGAGGCCCAAGGGTTATCTGTTATGATACATCTATCACGACAC
>DQVB01000482.1 GCA_015661985.1 Planctomycetota bacterium
CCGGATCCGCTTGCCCTTACCGCCCGTGGCGCCGCCTTCGATCACGGGGTGCTGCCTTCCGGTCTTGTTCCCAGCGGCGGATGTCCCAGCCGCGCCAGGATTGCTTCCAGGTACCCTCGGGCCTCCCTCCCCGCCCCGTCCGGATCTTCCACGTACGGGTACAGCTCCACAGTGGCCCATCCATCGTAGCCTGTGGCCATGATTTCCCGGAAAACGGCCTCCAGATCGATCGCCCCTCGCCCCGGCACCAGATGCTCATGCACGCGGTCCGGGGCGATGTCTTCGATATGATAGTGGCGCGTGTGCGCGGCCATCGAGCGGATCCATTTTTCCGGGTCCTGGCCCACGCAAAAGGCGTGGCCAATGTCGAAATTCAGGCCCAGCCGAGCCGAACCCACACGGGCGGCCAATTCCAGATACTGCTCGAACCGCTCGATCAACAGTCCCGGCTCCGGCTCCACCAACAGCATGACCTCACAGGCCTCGGCCACCTCGATGCACGGCATGATCTGATCATAGAAGCTCACCAGGGCCGCTCTCCACGACTGGCCCTCCTCCAGCGGACCCCCCGGTTCGGTCTGGACGCTGGGGGCGCCCAGCTTCCGGGCCAACCGCAGTGCCCGCTTGGTATGTTCGCGCCGGATCGCCCGATAATGCGGATCAGGCTCGATCCACGACGGATGCCAATACGGTTGGCGAAGGTCTCCCACCGCCCGCATCATGAAGGCGTTCAGGTTCGAGATGGCCAGTTGGTGGCGAGCCACGCACTGGCGGATCGATTCGACCTGTACCTCCAAAAGTCCAGCGGGCCAAGCGTGGGGCACGTCGGCCATCAGCTCCACGCCGGCATAGCCCAAACCGGCGATCCGGCCGATCGCCTCCTCAACCGGGTATCGCAGATAGGCATTGGAGCTGTAGGCCAGGCGGATCATGGGTCTCCACCACGTTCAAACACTCGTCCGCTTCAGCTACTGGCACTACGATAACTGACCAGCGCCCGATTGAACACCCACCGCGAAGCCGCCAGACTGCCGGCCGCGGCCACCAGCGCGAACAGGGGAAGCACGGCATCCTCCACAGACTGCGGCGCCAGCGGCCGAACCAACAGCCGAGCCGGTACGTTGACCACGACCAGTACGGGGACGATGAAGGTGAAAAAGAGCCGCAAGGGTGTGCCGAAATCGCCCCGGTAGATCTCCATGGGATACCGGGAAAAGTTCGTGATGTAGAACCAGAAATTGAACAAGGACTGATTCCTCACCAACCAGACGCTGGAAGCCGCCAGCGTGATCATCAGGCTGTACAGTATGGCCACCCCGCAACCGATGTACAAAGGATAAAGCACAACCTGAACCGGGCCGGGACGGTAATCCACCTTCCCCAGCGCATAGAACAAAAGGAGTAACCCCAGGACCAGATTGCCCAGGGCGGACCATTCGATCCGGTTGAGCGAGACCAGGAACTGGGTGTCCATGGGCTTCAACAGGACGAAATCCAGATTCCCCGTCCGGATCAGTTCGCCGAACTCGTCCGCGTTCTCCATGAACAGCCCCCGGACCAGGCTGTTGACGATGAGCGTGGTGGCCAGGAACAGGAAGAACTGATATTTGCCCCAGCCCGTGTCTGCTCCCAGCATCGGTGTGTAGCGGAAGATCAACGTGTAAAAGGCCAGGTTGATGAGGACCCAGGCCATCGACGAGATCGTGTCGATGATGAAGTTGCCCCGGAAGATCATCTCCCGCACCAGGCTGTTGCGGGCAAAGGTCAGAAACACACGCAGGTAGTCGGGTCGCTCAGGCACGGCCGTCACCCCCCGTAACCGCTATAGCGGCGCAGACCGCGGGCCATGGCCACCCGGGCCGTGGTGATGAAAAAGACGACCCAGGCCAATTGGATGCATACCCCCCCGGCCAGGTCGGCGCCGGAAACCTTGCCCAGAAACACCGCCGTGGGAAAATAGGCCAGATACTGCAGCGGCAAGGCCCCTACGACGTCGCCCCACATGCCAGGCAGCATGTCCAAAGGAAACATGTGCCCCGACAGGAAGAAATTGAACAGCATATAGACGAACAACAGCGATCTGACCTCCAAGAACCAAAAGCCGATCATGCCGATGGTCGCTTCCAGAAAAAAGCCCAAGAGGAAAGCCATCACCAACGAGGCCACGTAGGCTGCCAGCACAGGCGGGTCAGGCCAGCCGGGGAAATAGCCACGGCAGAGAAAGAAAACCAGGGCGAAAGGCCCTGCCGCCACGGCGTAATAAACCAACTTGTGGGCGACCCGATAGGCCAGCAGGAACGAGAGCATGTCGACCGGCTGGATCAGATACTTCTTCACCGTCCCGTCCCGGATGTCTCGAGTGATCCCCGAAGCCAGCCCGGGCATGCTGGAAAAGGCCCGGCTGAGCATGGTGAGCAGATAATAGGCGATGAAGTCGTTGTAGGAATAACCGCGGATCGTCTCCCGCCCGCCGCCGACCGTTTGAATCCCCTCGAAGACGGCCCACCAGAGAAAAATCTGCGTCACGATGGGCAAGAAACGCATCAGCGTGCTGAGGGCAAAGTCAGCGCGGTAGACCAGCCGCTCCTCCACGCTGATCCGTAACGCCACAAACCAGATCCGTAACGAAGCTACCATCGTCTCCGCCACATCCCCCGCAGAAGCCTCCCGGCCCCCTGGCAAACCGTGGCCCCACGCCGAAGCTGCCCGCACGCTCACTCCTCGCCCAACAACTCCGGCACATGCCCCAATTCGCACTCGGTGGGCCGCTCTTCGCAGCGGGCAAACATCCTGGCAATCACTTCTTCCAAAGGCGGATCCTCCACGCTGATGTCCTCCACGTGGTGCTGAGCCAACAAGTGCGTGAGCACCTCGGTCACCCGCCCCCGAGGCACGCGCAGTTTCGCCCGCGGCGGCTCCGGGGAAAGGACTTCGCCCAAACCGCCCAGACTGCCGGGCACCCGGCCGTCGGTAAACTGCAGGGAAATCACCTTGTGGCCACTGAATCGGTCGATGATCCCATTGAGTGACCCGTCGTACACGATACGTCCGGAATTGATAATCACCACGCGCCGACACAGCACCGAGACGTCCTTCATATAGTGGCTGGTCAACAGGATCGTCACCCTCCGCTCCTGCTGGTAGTAGCGCAGGAAGTTCTGGATGGTGTACTGAGCCCGCACGTCCAAGCCGATCGTGGGCTCGTCCAGGAACAACACCTCCGGGGAATGCAACAGCGCGGCGATCAGCTCCATCTTCATCCGCTCGCCCAACGAAAGCTCGCGCACCGGCTGGCCCAGCAGGTGGCGAACCTCGAGCATGCTGGTCAGCTCGTCCCGGGTCCGCTCGAAGCGCCCCCGCTCGATCCGATAAATCTCCTGGTGAAGCCGGAAGGATTCGTTGGCCGGCAAATCCCACCAAAGCTGGTTCTTCTGGCCCATGACCAGCGCGAAGCGGCGCCGATAGGCGTTTTCCCGCTTCCAAGGGATATGGCCAAGAACGCGAGCAGTGCCACTGGTGGGGTTGATGACGCCGGACAACAGCTTCAACGTGGTGGTCTTGCCCGCACCATTGGGCCCCAGAAAGGCCACAAACTCGCCCCGCTCGACCGTCATGTCAATACCGCACACCGCCTCCACCGTGCGATAGCGCCGCCGAAAGAGGCCACGGATGGAGGCCAGCAGCCCCTCTTGCTTCTGGTATACTCGGTACGATTTGGCTAGCCCTTCGATCTCGATTACCGCCATGATGCCCCGATTATACGGGCCACCACCCGCCTGGGAAAGTTGCCGAAAACACACACTCTGGAGAATCCGTCTCGTCAAATAGACCGGTACCCTCTCCCAGGCCGGAAACCACGGCCCCCGAGCCCCTCTGGGGCAGTTTGTCTTGCCAGTAGCCACAATGACAGCTCAACCCCATACGGCTGGACACTTGGCCGCTAGAGATAGTGCCCAACATCCCTGTCCCGCCCCACAAACTGAAACCTTTCCACCTCGCGCCGGTGGCATCCCGGAAAGGGGATTCCTGGTTTGTAGTGGATGGTGGGCATGGGGGCGGGTTTTCTCAGCCGTCACAGGAGGAGACAATGGGATTGCTCGAAAGGAGGGGTGGGCGTCAGGGCCGCAGCCCCCGAAGCCCTGGACCGTAACCCCGTGGTGGCCCGCGTTGCAGCAATGCCAAAACACTCGAAAAGGTGAATTGGACCCATGGCGGTTTCTGGAACGTCGACAACCCGAAGGGGCGGATCGGCTTCGGACGGCCCCGAGCGCCGAGTGCAGGGGCCGAGACCGGAGCTGGCGGGCCGTCCTCGCGGCGGCCTCCGCCCGTTCTCTGCGCTCCGCTGGTCGGCATCAAAGCGAAAACGAGCGCGGCAGGAAGCCGCGATCTTCCCGGCAGGAGGCCTATCGGTGTCCTTGCCCACGCTGAGGCCTGATTCCAGTTCCCCGTGAACCAAGACAGGGCAACGCGCCCTGGCCACGACAGCCGAAACGGTCACGTTGTTCCAACACGGATCCATAGTGGTTCGCCATGGCGGCTCAACCTGAGGCCATCATCCGAGCGAAACTGCATCGACCACCGGTCGCGGCGGATTACGTGTGCCGCAAGCCACTGCACGACCGTCTTCAACAGGCACGCCACCTGCCATTCATCCTGGTCTCTGCCCCTGCCGGTTACGGCAAGAGCACGCTCATCAGCCATTGGCTCCAGAGCGCTGGGGTGCCGTATTCCTGGCTCTCGCTGGATGAGGCCGACAGCAATCTGCGTGTTTTCATCAGCTACTTTGTGGCAGCCGTACGAGCCATCCGGCCCGCGGCTTGCCAGGCTACCCAGCGGTGGTTGCAGGCCGACACTCTGCCGGATTCCCATACATTGAGCGGCGCACTGAGCAACGATCTGGATAGCCTCGAAAAACCTTTCTATCTGGCCCTGGACGATTACCATCACATCCACAATCCAGCCGTACACGACCTGTTGGATCATCTGTTGGAGCATCCGCCCGGCGGACTGCGTCTGGTCATCATGTCGCGCCGCGACCCGCCGCTGTCGCTGGCGCATTTGCTGGCTCGGCACCAGATGACGGATATCCGAATGCGAGACCTTCAATTCACGGAGGCGGAAACGGCTGTGTTCTTGCGCCGAGCCGTCGGGCAGGGGCTGGACGCTTCGGTCGTGAAGCGTTTGCACCAGCGTACCGAAGGCTGGCCTGCCGCTCTGCGATTGGCCGCCTTAGGCCTGCAACATCGAGGCGACGTGGAGTGGTTTTGTCGCGGATCCATAGGCCATTCGCGCCAATTGCAAGAGTATATGACGGGCGAGTTCCTGGCGGAGCAGCCGCCCGAAGCGCGCGACTGCTTGTGCCGGATATCGATCCTGGATCGGTTCTGCGCACCACTGTGTCGGTCTGTTTGCCACACACGATGCGGTCCCGAGAAATGCGCGATCCAGCAGCGGGCCACCGATCAAGCGGTGGTGGGCGCCGGTGTGCTGTGTATCCCTCTGGATGACCGTGAGCAGTGGTTTCGCTACCACCATTTGTTCCGGGAGCTTCTTCAACGGACTTTGGCGGATCAGCTCTCGCCCGGGGAGATCGCCGAGTTACACAGGCGCGCAGCCGCGTGGTTCGAAGGACAGGGCCTGCTTGACGAGGCCATACGGCATGCCTTGCGGGGCGATGGTCCTGAAGGGGCTGCCCGTCTGGTCGCCCGTTACCGGAACGAAATCCTCAAGGAAGAACGCTGGCATCAGCTCGGGCAGTGGCTCAGCAGCCTGCCGCCCGGGACGGGCGAGGACATCCCGGGGTTCCTCATTCTGAAAGCCTGGTACCTGGAGAACCGCGGCCGTTTCGGCGACATGTACCAGCTCCTCGACCGGCTGGAACAGCTCCTGCAAACGCATCCGCCGGACGAAAGGTCCGGCAGGCAGATCCGGGGCGAGATCGACGCCTTGCGCAGCTACCAGCGGTACGCGGAAGGAAAGGGCACATTGGCTGTGGCACATGCCCAGCGGGCCTTGGAGCAGTTGGGCCCCGAATGCCTCAACCAGCGCGGCTACGCTCTGATCCTGCTGGCTGCGGCGCTGCAGATGGTCGGCGAGGTGGAGCGGGCGCGGCGCGCGGTCCATGAGGCTCTAGCCGACGTCTCCATCCCCACCCCCTCCACCTATCACACCCGCTTGATGTACTCCCTCTGCTTTGTCGATTGGATGGCGGCTGATATCCGGGCGTTGAAACGCACGGCGGCGCAGGCTCTGCAGATGAGCAACGAGCTCGGCCTGGCCGAAAGCGGCCAGGTCGGCCGCTATTTCGTCGGGATCGCTGCGTATCAATTGAACGATCTGGCCGAGGCCGAGGCCGCTCTGAAGCCGGTGGTTGCCGATCCATGGCTGCCGCGGATGGAATACTTCGTCCACAGTGCGCTTGCCCTGGCCGCAGTACATCAGGCTCGGGGCCGGCCGGACGAAGCCACCGCTACGGTGGACGGCGTAGCCGACTTCTTGCTCAAACTGCGCAACACCTCCCTGCTGCGATTCGTAGACGCTTTCCGGGCCGAACTGGCATTGCGCCAAGACCGACTGGCCGAAGCCCTCCGCTGGGCCGAGCCATTCGACCCGGAACCGTTTTCACCCATCTACCAGTTCTATGCGCCACAGACCACTTTGGCCAAAGTGCTCGTCGCCCGAGGCGGTGTGACCAGCGCCACCCGGGTCGCCCAACTGCTCGAACGAATGGAAGCCTACCTGACGAAGATCCATAACCGGCGGTTCCTCATCGAAATACTGGCCATCAAAGCCCTTTTCCACCGTGCCCAGGGCGATCTGCAAGCGGCCACCCGGTTGCTGGAACGGGCTGTTTCGCTGGCCCAGCCCGGCGGGCTGGTGCGTGTGTTCGTGGATTTGGGGGAACCGATGGCCGAGCTGTTCGAGCGTGTCGAATGGAAGAAGCAGGAGCGGCCCTTGGCCACCCGGATCGCTGCGGCTTTCCAAACCGACTTGCAAGCCGGCACCGCCGAACCGGGGCGCCGCGTGCCAGCGGCCGGCGGCGCCAATCCCGGTTTGTCGAATCTCCTGACCAGGCGGGAGCTGGAAATGCTCCACATGCTCGACGAGCGGC
>DQVB01000626.1 GCA_015661985.1 Planctomycetota bacterium
CAGGTAAATACCCATCTGTTCGCCCCGGCTGATCATCCGCGAACAAAGGAAGTACTTGTCGGAAAGCGGATAGGGATCTTCGTACTTCGGCTGTATCCGCGTGAAGGTGTCGTAGTTGCCGCGGCCCACCAGATCGATAGCCTCTGCCGGCCACGTCCTCAGTACCGGTACCCGGCCGTCCATGCCCAGACGACGATCGACGATGGCCAACGCCCCCCACGGCCGGTCGTGACAAGAGGAGAACACCGCCAGGAATCGAAGACTGCCCGGAATGGCCCGCACATCCAGCACGGCCCCGGGCGAACCAGTATTGTTGCCCCACCAGAGTGCGTGATTGGTGCCGTCCGGATTGGTCACCCAGGCCCCTTGGGCGTCGCCGAAGTTGCGGTCCACGTATTCCCACCGGTCATAGACCACACGGCCGTCCGGCAACAGCGACGGGTGCCCTTCGTGAAGCGTATTATGCCCGATCTGCTGGATATTGGCGCCGTCGGCGTCCATGACGAAGAGGTTGCCCATGATGTGCCGATTGCACATACAGTACTTGGGTTCCCGGGTGGAGGTGAAGAGGATGCGCCCGTCCGGCAGATAGATGGGATCGATGTCCGACAGCTGAGCCCCGAAGGTCAACTGGCGCAGGTGGCTGCCGTCGGCGTTCATTTCGTACAAATGGTAATCGTCGTTTCGGTCACGCCGCATGGAAAAAAGGATCCGCTGGCCGTCGAAACTGACATCGGGGTCGCGAACGACGCCATCGGGCACCTCGAGCAACGTCCGGACCCGGCTGCCCGCCCCTGAGTCGATCGTCTTGATGGCCCCGCCCCCTTGGAAGCTGGCCGTATTGATTTCACCCGTCTGGAACATGGTGGCCGTGTTATGATGGTCGCGGCGGTACTGGTGACGGACGACAAACAGGATCGGTTGGCGCGAGAGGAGAGGATTGGCCAGAAGGGCCTCCCGGCGAAGCTCTTCCAGCTCCTCACGCCACACGTCTCGGGCCGAGCCGGTCGCTTGGGCCAGCCCGCCGGCGATCCGATCCAACCGCTCGAGATACTCCCTTCCTTCGACGTAGCGCTCGGGGAAAGTGGCCAGCAGGTCTTCGACAGCCGCCCGAAGCGGCCCGACCCCTTCGGGCTCGGCCACAGCCGGCTGGCCCGCGGCCCCGAACGCGGCCACCAGAACAGCGCTGAAGGCACAACCGTTCATGCAAAACCCTTCGGGAATAAAAGCCAACCTTCCTGGTCACAACCGTTTAACCCCGCAGGCATCCGACCCCGGCAGCCGTTGCCATGGTAACCCGATCCGGCCGCCCATGCAAAGCGCTGAAGGTGCGGCCGGGACCCAAACCCGATCCGCCTGGTTGCCATTGCTTTCTTGCCGATGCATCCGGACAATGTACCGCAGCGTTGCAAACGGGCAGGGCAGGATGGACATTCCTGTCCGTCGGAAGTGGGATGAAAGGCACAATGATCTGGGCATCGTAGACGTCACAAAACGTGCGTTTTGTGGCACGGGCCGAGGTCACCGGTCGAGCCCATGATTGACGGGCAAGAATGCCCATCCTGCGTTATCCTCCTGCAACCTTGGGGTGTACCATGATTGCGGGGTAAGTGTCGCAACGTAGCGTCGTAACCCGCTCTGGCATAAACCAAAGTTGCAGGGCCTGCCGCGGTCCCGAAGGACAAACCCTTGATCGAGAGGATTTGCCATGGCAGCCAAGAAGATCCTCATGCTGGTCGGCGACTTCGTCGAAGATTACGAAGCGATGGTGCCCTTCCAGATGCTCACCATGGTGGGCCATCAGGTGGATGCCGTCTGTCCGGGAAAGAAACCGGGCGACACGGTCCGCACGGCCGTCCATGATTTCGAGGGGGACCAGACGTACAGCGAGAAGCCGGGTCACAACTTCGAGATCAACGCCGACTTCGAATCGATCGATCCCGCGCAGTACGACGGCCTGGTCATTCCCGGCGGCAGGTCACCCGAATACCTGCGTTTGGACGAGCGCGTGCTGGCCGTGGTGCGCCATTTTGCCCAAGCGGTTAAGCCCATCGCGTCGATCTGCCACGGTCAACAGCTCCTCGTGGCTGCCGGGGTCGTGAGCGGCAAACGGTGCACGGCTTACCCGGCGGTACGCCCTGAACTGGCCCTGGCCGGTGCCACCTGGTGCGACGTGAACCAGACCTACTCCAACGCGGTGACCGACGGCAACCTGGTCACCGCCCCCGCATGGCCGGCCCATCCGGCATGGATGCGGCAATTCCTTGATCTTCTCGGCACGCGGATCGAAACCTGACCGGCGCTCCGCCTGTCCGGCCGCTCACGGGCATTCTCCCCTGAAGGAAACCGGTGGATGATGCGCGTCCTTTGTATCACCGATCTCCACGGTCGCCCCGAGGCCCTGGATCGCATTCTGGCCGACGCCGGACCGGTCGACCTGGTCCTGTTGGGCGGCGACATCACCAGCTTCGGGACACCTCACCAGGCCGCCGAGCTGGTCGAGCAAGCCCAGTCGGCCGGTGCCCCCGTGCTGGCCGTGGCCGGCAATTGCGATTCCCGGGCCATCGACCAACGCCTGGCCGAGATGGGCGTCGGGCTGCACGGCAGCGGCCGGGTTCATCGAGGTGTGGCTGTGCAGGGCTTGTCCGCGATGCCGCCGTGGCTAAGGCAGATGTACCAGTTCACCGAAGAGGAGTTGGCCGCGTTCCTGGCCGCCGGCTGCCAGCAACTGGGCGGCATCCGGCCCCACGTGGTCCTGTCCCATTGCCCGCCCCGCGACGGACCGGTCGACCGAACCTGGCTGGGCAAACACGTCGGGAGCACGGCCCTGAGGGAGTTCATCCAGCGGCACCAGCCGGATCTGGTCGTTTGCGGACACATCCACGAAGCCCGCGGAATGACCCGGATGGGCACGACCCTGGTGGTCAATTGCGGCATCGCGGGCCGGCGGTTCTACGCTGTGGTCCGGGTGAGCGAAACGGTCGAGGCCGAGCTGCGACGGGCCCCACGCGCGCGCCGACGGCGCTGATCGGCCGCTGTTCTCAGTCAGCGTCAGGCTACGGGCCCCACGCGCGCCGACGGCGCGCATGGCTTGGTGGCATCTTCCCAGTAGAGCACACGGGCACCACGCGCGCGCCGACGGCGCTGAACCCGAGGACGACG
>DQVB01000594.1 GCA_015661985.1 Planctomycetota bacterium
CCGCATCGAGGACACCGGCCCCGGGTGCCCCGGCCCCAGCCGCTGGCGGCCCGGCAGCGCCGCCTGGCCCGTGAGGCCCCACAACCGGAGAGACCATGCTGCAAGAGGAAAGGCAACCAACAACGGGCGTAGCACCGAGGATGGGCTTTCCCGCACGCCACTGAGGCAGCCCGAACTGCCGACGTGGTTTGTCGCGGTTGGTATAACGTACGTACGGCGCAGCCGCAGCTTGGCCTTCGGGCCGGAGGTGACGGTTGGGGGCAGTGGGGCGGGGAAACGGACAGCCCGCATCCAGCCCGGAGGGCATGTGGGCCTTCGATACGTAGGGGAGACCACCACATTCAGGAGGTCGCACGATGAAAGGCAAAATGAACTTCGATCTGGCGTCGGTCCAGCAGTGGCTGATGGATCACGTGGAAAAGATCGTCCTGGCCAGCGTCGTCCTGGTGCTCCTGCTCTTCGTGTATCGCGCGGTCACGCGGGGTGGGTACGAGCGTACACCCGAAGACCTGGAGCAGGTGGTGGCCAGCGCCGAACAGAAGATTGCCAACGGCGGTTTTCCCGTCGAAGCGGATGCGGAGAATTTGGCTTTTGGGGTCGAACGCCCCGAGCTGTCGGTCAAAGGCTACGAACTCGAGGAGCTGGATCCGTCCATCTGGGAGAAGAAAGGGCTTCGCGGGATGCCGGACCACTATCCCGTGGAGGACCTGCGCGGCACAGCGGGCCATGGGGCGCTGGCCGCGGCGGCCGGTTTCATGAGCGGCGAAGAGTCCTCCGCCCCGGTGATGGCCATGGGCGCCGGCGGCACCTCGCCCACCAAAGGTGTCCGCTGGGTTGTGCTCACGGGACTGGTACCCTACGCCGCCCAGGTGGAGGCGTACAAAGAGGCGTTCAAAGACGTCGAATATCACACCCCTTACGACCAGCCCCGATACTTCCGGGTCAAGGTGGAGCGGGCCGAGGTGAGCGATCCCAGCAGGCCGGGCCAGTTGAAGTGGGAGCCGGTGGGGGTGGCCGGCGCGTGGCAGCAACTGCGGTCCATGGGGGTGACGGGCCCGGGTGCCATGAGTGGTGACGATATTCACCCAGCCCACTACGTGCCCTTGACCCAGGCGTGGAACTTCTCGGTTCCCGTGACGTTCCCCCTGCCCCCGATCAAGAACCACCGCTGGGGACCAGACATCTGCCACCTGCCGGAAATCCCCTTGGCCCGAGACCTGGAGTTGGAGAAACCCGCCCAGCTGCAACAGCAGCAACAGACGCCCGAAGAGCTGCCCGATGAGCTGGTGCCGGGCCAGATGCCGGGGCCGACCGCGGCCATGGGGCCGACGGGACCGATGGGCGGCAGCTCCGCCTACGGCGCGCTGGGCGGATACGGCGAAATGGACGAAGAGGGCGCAATGGATATGATGGCGTCCGGCGGCATGATGTCCGGCGGCATGATGCCGCGAGGCTACGGCACGGCGGTAACCGCTCAGAGTGGAGTCCTCAAGGAAGAGGACCTCAAGTACCGGCTGTTCCGGTTCTTCGACTTTTCCGTCGAGCAGGGGAAGCATTACGTGTACCGCGTGGCCCTGCAGCTGTTGAATCCCAACTACAAGGTGGAGAAACAATACCTGGAGTCCGAAGAGCTGGGCAAATCGTGGTACGTGGAAACGTCCTTCAGCGACCCGTCGGGGGTGATCACGGTCCCGCGTGATGCCGAAGTACTGGCCGGGCCAGTCACTCCGTCACGCGGCCGCGAACCGAAGGCGGAAGTGGTCGTCGTGGGCTTCGAGTTTGAAACGGGTGAAGAGAAATTCGACGATTTCCAGGTACTGCGCGGCCAGCTGCTCAATTTCCTGAATCACGAGATCGAACCGACCGGCCCCGGCTTGACCGGATACGGGGGATACGCGGGCCTGGGTGAAATGGGCGAGGAAGGGGAAGATCTGATGAGGCTGATGGCCAGCGGCGGGGGCGAGGAGGAGATGATGTCTGACATGGGCGGCATGGGCACGGGCGCGGCGGAAAGGCGTATGGGCCCACAGGAAAAGGAAACGGTGGACCTTGTGACCGATACGCTCGTGCTGGACATCCGCGGCGGCGAACCGATCCCGCGCCGAACGACGTTCAAAGTACCCGGCAAGATCCTGCTCATGGACATCGCTGGCCGGCTGGTTGTCCGCGACGAACTGGACGACGAAGAACGGTTCCAGATGTACAAACCGGCCGAAGCGAAACCCGGCCGTCGCCCGACCCAGGAAGGTTTGACTGACACAGACATGCTGGGCAGCGAATACGAAGGGATGGACGAAGAGCTCGGGTTGATGATGGGTGGGCGAGAGGGCCGGCGCGGCGGCCGTGGGCGAAGCTCCCGGCGACGGATGATGCGAGGTGCCATGGGCGAAGGGGAGATGGATTTCTGACCACCCAGAGCTGGGGGGCTGCGACCGAACTGGAGCACCGGTCGGTCATTCGGCCCGACCGCCACGCCGCAGGAGCGGCCTCGGCTGGGGTCGACAACGGCCTTCGCGCTTCGTCGATTACTCTGGACTGTTCACGCAGGCCGGAACAAGGTCGCCCGAAGTGTTGCCGGGACAGGATTCGATGGGGTTTGCCTGACTAGCGATGGCGCCCAGACTTGTCTGGCGCCCGACCATACACGCGCTGCAAAATGCGCTGCAGTCTCTGCCAAAACCGGCCCTCTGCGCCCA
>DQVB01000538.1 GCA_015661985.1 Planctomycetota bacterium
ACTTGGGCTTGGAAGGAGCGTTCTACAAGGATCGGCAGCAGGGCGGCCACGGTCGTCACGCTGGTCAGCATCACGGGGCGGAAGCGGCGGCGCCCCGAATCCACGATGGCCTCCAGCAGCGGCATTCCGGCGCGCACGCGGCGGTTCATGAAATCGATCAGCACGATGGAATCGTTCACTACCACACCCGTCAGGGCGACCATGCCGAACAAGCTGAACAGCGACACGGGGATGTCCAGCAACCAATGGCCTGCCACGGCCCCCACAGCCCCGAAGGGGATGGCCGTCAAGATCAACAGGGGTTGCAGGTACGTGCGGAATTCGAGCGTCAACAGGGCGAACATACATATCAAGGCGACGGTCAGTCCGCGGAACAGTCCCGTGGTCGATTCAATCCACTGTTCCTGCTGGCCCTCCCAGCGGATGCGGATCCCCGGGTACTGGGCCAACAGACCGGGCAGGAAATGGGTTTGCAGGTTGTGGATGATATTCTGGGCGTTGCCCAGCGACTCGTCCACGTCGGCCGTGATGGTGACCGAGCGGAGTTGGTCGAGCCGGTTGATGACGGAGTAGCCTCGCGTGACTTTAACGTCGGCCAGTTCCGTCAAGGGGCGTCCGGCGCCGTCCGGTGTACGGATCTGGATTTCGTTGAAGTCCGCCAAACTGCGGCGCTGTTGGCGTGGGTAGCGGACCATCAGCTTTACTTCGTGACGGCCCCGCTGGAGCCGCATCACTTCCTCGCCGTAATAGGCCGCCCGCACGGCGCCGGCCAGTTCCGCCAGGGTGATCCCCATGGCTTTGGCCGAATCCTTGACGGTCAGCTGAAACTCCCATTTCCCCGGTCGCGAGTCGTCTCGAATGTCGAATACGCCCGAGCACTGTTGCAGCTTTTCCCTGCAGCGCTGGACGGCTTTCTCCAAGGCGTCCATCTGTTCCGGCACGGCAAGCAATTTGAATTCGATCGGCGCTCCGCCCGGCCCGATGTTGGTCCCTTCGAAGGCGAGGCTTTCGTAGCCGGGTGCCAATTGTCGGCGCTGCCCGGTGCGGGCGTCAGCCAGGCCTTCCAGGGCACGGCGGCGCCACTGGGCCACGATGCGGTCGCTCTTGACCGGACGGTCCTCCGTGGGAACCAGCTCGACCAACACCTGGCCCATATGGCTTCCTCCCGGGCTCGGGACGGGATCGCCGGCCATCGTGATCGACGCCCTCTGGCCCAACATGCGATGCGTGAGCCTGACGATCGGCCCGCCACGCCGCTGGTAGTCTCGGTTCAGCTCCCAGATCGCCTCTTCCAGGATCCGGGTGGCCTGGTCGGTAACGCGGGCCGCCGTCCCGTCCGGATATTCGATGGTGGCGACAATCCAATTCGAGTCCAGCTTGGGGAACACGTTGAAGGGAACGATGCCGCCCATCACGAGGCCCGTCGCCACCAGGAGGAAACCCACGGCACCGGCCAACACGATGGAAGGGTTACGCAGCGACCAGCGGACGAAGGGGACATAGGCGCCGTCGATGAATCGGCGCAGAACCCGTGACGACTGGCGATTCAAATAGTAGCTGATCCGCACCAGGGGATAGGCGAAGAACCATCCCGCAGCTGCTGCACCGACCCAAGCCATACCCAGGGTCCAACGTACCGGCCAGGGGAACCGGCGGGCAAAGCGTTGCGCACGCTGGACCGGACTGCTGGCCATCGCAGCACCATCGCCCACGTCGTGCCGGCCCGAATGGGCCAAATGGCATGGCAGGATGAACGTGGCCTCCACCAGCGAGATGACTAGCATGGCGATCACCACCACGGGCATGACGGCGATGAATTTGCCCATCACGCCCGGCACAAACAACAAGGGGCAAAAGGCGATGATCGTGGTGGCCACCGAGGCCAGTACCGATGGAAGCACTTCCACGGTTCCGTCCACCGCCGCGGCAATGAGCCCCTTGCCCCGTTCCCGATGGGCATAGATGTTTTCCCCCACGACGATCGCATCGTCGACGACAATGCCCAAAGCCATCAGGAAACCGAACATGGAAAGCATGTTCAACGTCTGGCCCGTATAGAGCATGAAGGCCGAGGCGCCCAACAGGGAGACGGGGATGCCTAGAGCGACCCAAAAGGCCAAGCGGATTTCGAGGAACGTGGCCAGGGCGATGAAGACCAGGATCAAGCCCTGGAGCCCGTTGCGGGCCAGCAGGTTCAGGCGATCCTGGACCACCACGGAAAGGTCACCCCAGTAGGTCAGGCGGTACCCGGGCGGCAGTTGGATCCCGCCCGGTTTGTTGGCCTGCTGTACAAACCGGCGCACCTCCCGAGTGATGGCCATCAGGTCTTCTTTGCTGGTCTTGTCGACCCTGATCACCAGGCCCGGCTGGCCGTTGATGCGATGCAAGGCCGTGACATCTTCGAACTGATCCCGTACCTGACCCAGATCGCCCACGGTCAATACCACGCCGGACGGATCGGTGACCACCGGGATCTCGGCGATCAGCCGGCCGATGTGCCGCTTGTCCTTGCCCCTCAATAGCACCTCGTGGAGATCCAGCTTCATGGTGCCGCCGGGCAGTTCGATGTTCTGCTGGCGCACGATGCGGGCCACCTGCTGGAGCGTCAATCCGTATTTGCGTAGCGTCTCCTCGGGGATTTCGATGTCGATCTGGTAAGCCTTGGTGCCCACCAGTTCCGCTTGGGAGACGGACGGCAGAAGCAAAAGCTCGCGGCGCACCCGCTCGGCCAGCTGGCGCAAGGCCACCTCCGCCTCGGGGCTGTCGTCCTCCGGGCCGATCACGCCCACCTGGATCGCCTCGCGCCGCAGCGTGATCTGTTCGACCTTGGGGTCTTCGGTCAACTCGGGCAAGCTGGGGATGCGGTCGATCTCGGAACGGACTTCGTTCAGGATCTTCTGCACATCGGGCACATCGCTTTCCAGCTCCAGGATGACGAAAGCGGACCCTTCGCGGGCGATCGAGTAGATCTTGTTGATCCCATCGACCGCCTGGACCGCCTCTTCGATCTTCTGGCAGATCCCCTCCTCCACTTCCTCCGGGGCGGCGCCCGGGTAGGGGACCGTCACCAGGATGATCTCCAACTCGAACTCCGGGAAGACCTCGCGGTGCGTGAAATAGAGGCTGGCCGATCCGACGATGAGGATGGCCGCCATCAGCGTGTTCATCGCCGGTGTGTTGGCGATGGCCCAGCGAACCAGTCCCTTCATGTGTCGTCACCCTCCTCGGCCACAGCCACCTGGCCCACCGGCAACTCGCCGCCGGCGGTCGCCTCCCGCACGCGCACCCGGGCCCCTTCCATCACGGCGCCCACGGGGCTGACGACGACCTGGTCACCGGCACGAAGCCGGCCTTCGGCCTGGATCACGGCCATCTTCCGCTGCATCATGACCACCCGCACCGGCACGCTCTGCAGCCGCCCCTGGCGCACGCACCACAACCGCTGGCTCGGCCGCACCGCCGCTTCGGGTACCCGCCATAGTTCCTCTCGGGGTTCGGCGTGAATCTCCACGGTGACGAACATCCCCCGCACCAGGGCCCGCGGGCCGGCCTCGGGGGCCCGTAGCCCGCTGTCGCTTCGCAGCCGCACCTGCCGCGGCTGATCCACCCGCACGCGACAAGGCACCGTGCGCGTCCGCTCGTCCAGCCCGATCCCTTCGTACCGCCACAAGGTGCCCTGCCAGACGTACTGGCGGTCGCCCAACCGATAGACCACCGTGGCCGGCGTTTCCGGCAATTGGTAATCCTCTTGGGTCCGGCTGGCTTGGTCGCCCGCCGACCCCAAAGTCCGCTGGTTCAGAACCCAATACAGCTGGTCCATCCGCAGGTGGCAGCTGACCTCCACGGCGGACGTGTCCTCCAGCGTGACCAGCGGCGTCCCCTTGGCCACAAAGGAATCCTCTTCCACCGACTCCAGCACCACCATCCCGTCGATGGGAGCCACGACGCGGGTGCGCTGGAGATCCAACTCGGCCTTCTCCAACGACACCTGGGCCAACTGTTTGGCGCTCTCCAACCGCACCCGCCGCGTGTTCAGTAGCTGCCTCTGGCTCTGAAGGCCCAGCAAGGCGTTCCGGGCCTTCAGTAGATTGCTTCGAGACAGATCCACCGCCGCCTGGCTGGTGGCCTTCTGCCGGCGAAGCTCCAGCTGCCGGTCCAGCTCGCTCTGGGCCAGCTCCAGCTCGTCTTCGGCCAGCCGGATCAAAGCGTCGGTGTTGGCCACTTCCACCTCGAGCTCCTCGAGCATCACCGCGGCCTGCTCCAGCTGCTCGACCGCCTGGCGCTTGGCCAGCTCATAGTCCCGGCGGTCGATCTCTAAGAGCAACTCGCCGCGCCGTACGAATCGCCCGGCGCGGCAGGCCTCCGCCTTTCGCACCACACGGCCGGCCACCTCAGCTGACAAGACCAACTGGCGGAA
This sequence comes from Planctomycetota bacterium, assembly GCA_015661985.1. Classification (GTDB taxonomy): domain Bacteria; phylum Planctomycetota; class Planctomycetia; order Pirellulales; family Thermoguttaceae; genus SZUA-1497. The sequence continues at coordinate 4,418 of DQVB01000538.1, forward strand.
AGGCACCACATGCCCGTCAACCTTGATGGTCAACGGGCCCTGGTGGCGCGCCACGGAAGCGGTGTCCACCACCGGCGCCACCGGCGCTTCCGGCTCCTGCTGGAACCCCGGACGCCGCTGTTTGAGCACCCAGAAGCCCACGATCCCTCCAGCCACAATCAATAGCGGCAAAACCATCCGCACCGCTTCTGCAGTCCAACTGCGCCCGCCCGACATCCACTCGACCCTCCCTCGAAAAAAGCCATACCAGGGCAAACTATCCACCGTCGCCCCCATGCGGCGCCGCTTCCTCCCCCGTTTCCGCCAGTGACCCGTTTCGACGACACGACTTCGACCCGGGCGCCACACCGAATCATAGCCTTGTCTCTCCCGGACGGGCTTTGCTGCGCCTCAGAAGCACAATCCGCTCGGCTCGGAGCTCTACAAGGAGCGGCGCTGTGCAACTAACCGTCGGACCCAGCCTTTACGCCCCCTTCACGATCGCCCGCCTTGCTCACCGGCGGGGCCAAACCCAGCGCCGCCAGCGTGAAGTCCGCGATGTGGTCGGCCAATTCCTCCGGCCCGTAGTGGGTCGCCCGCTCCTCGGGGCCCACCAGCACCTCCACCACGGCGGATGCCACGTGATAGTGCAGCGCCTGCCCCACGACGCTGAAGGCGATCTGATGTCGTTTGTGCACCGGTACGTCCGCCGGCAGGATCTCGGCCAAGACCTCCAGGAGCTGGCCGAAGCGGGCGCGAATGTAAAGCTGTACCAACTCCCGGCAAGCGAAACTGGGGTGCAACATCTCCCGCATCATCAACTGCCGTTGCCAAGGGGCCCGCTCGGTCAACATCCGGGCCAACATCGCGCGGATGCAGTCCCGCAGCTTCACCTCCGGCGGCGTGCCGGGACTCCACTGCAAAAGCCCATTCGGATCCCCCGCCGGATGGTGAGCCCGCTTGACGACCTCCACGTACAAGCGGCGCTTGTCGCCGAAATAGTAGTTCACTGCGGCCACGTTCACCCGCGCCCCCTGACAAATCTCCCGCACCGTGGCCCGCTCGAACCCCTTTTCAGCAAAGACCGGGCCGGCCGCTTCCAGGATCCGCTCCCGCACATCAACGCGACTCATCCGCCTGCTCCCACACTCGAACTGGGCCCCACATGCGAACTGGGCCCCATTTCAAACAATTGTATCAAACAATTGTTTAATGTCAACCAACCGTTCAAAGGAGCGGGGCGGTCCATCATCTGGCACCAGTGGTGGACAGGATCAGCACTCCCTGGGGGGGCCGCCCGGGGCGTCGATCCGTACTGGTTGGGGGTATGCTGTGCGGTCGCCACGGGCTAAGATAATTGGGGTAGGGCAGTCGGGTCTTCTCTTGAGGCGCTATGGCGATGAAACGGTTGGCCTTTCCCCCGCCGGTGGAGGTGCAGGTGCCCAGGGGGGCCTTGACCGAGCGGGTCGCCGGGGCGGGGTTGGCACTGATTGCCAAGTTGATCAGCGGCTTTAGTGTCCGGTGGTTCGATTGTGTGCCGGACACCTGCCAGCGTGTTTACTTTGCCAACCACACCAGCCATTTGGATGCCATCGTCATTTGGGCGGCCTTGCCGTCGGAGGTGCGCCATTTGAGTCGGCCGGTGGCGGCCAAGGACTATTGGGAGGCGGGGGCGGTGCGCCGGTACTTGGCCAACAAGGTGTTCAACGCCCTGTTGATCGACCGCAAGCGGATCAAGGTTCACCAGAGCCCGGTCGATTTGATGTTGCGGGAGATCGGGCACACCCATTCGCTGATTGTTTTTCCCGAGGGCAGTCGAAACCCGGGGCCGGAGGTCGGTCCGTTCAAGAGCGGTCTGTATTATCTGTGCAAGAAGCGGCCTGATTTGGAGTGCATTCCCGTCTATTTGGACAACATGAACCGCATCTTACCGCGGGGCGAAGTTCTACCGGTTCCGCTGTTGAGCTCCATCACTTTCGGGCCGCCGATCTGGCTGGAGCGGGACGAGCCGAAGGCGGAGTTCTTGCACCGGGCTCGTCAGGCCATACTCCGTCTGAGAGAGATTTAAGCGGAGTGCGACGGTAGTCCACAGCCATGATGGACCTGAAGACGCTGAGTCTCGTGGGTGGGGTGTTGGTGCTGTTGGGGGCGGCGGCGGCGGTGGTCCACGTGCTCAAGCGTCGCACCGACAGCGGGATCGATCCGGCCATCGTGGAGACCTTTCGTCTGCGGCTGCGGGCATGGGCGTTGCTGTTCGCCGTATTGGCCGCCACGTTCGTCATTGGTTCAGCGGCCACGGTGGTGCTGTTCTGGGCGATTTCCTTCTGGGCCTTGCGGGAGTTCATCACCCTTACGCCCACCCGGCCCGGCGACCATCGCGCGCTGTTTTGGGTGTTTTTCCTCTGTACACCCCTGCAGTTTTTTCTGGTCGGGATGAGATGGTACGGCCTCTATAGCATCCTGATCCCCGTCTACGCCTTCCTGCTGATCCCGGCGCGGATCGCCATTGCGGGCGACGCCAAGCGGTTTCTGGAGCGGACGGCCAAGATCCAGTGTGGATTGCTGATCTGCGTCTACTGCCTGAGCTACGCGCCGGCGCTGATGACTTTGAGACTTCCGGGTCGGCCAGCGGAGGCCAGCACGGCTGCCGAGATCGGGGACGGGGTGATGCTGGGGGCGCAGGCTCCCGGCCGGGTTTCCCGGTCCGCGGCGGCTGCGGCCGCCGACCCGGGACAGAATGCACGCCTGCTGTTTTTCTTCGTGTTCATCGTCCAGCTGAGCGACGCCTTCCAGTATGCCTGGTCGCACCTGCCCGTGCGGCATGTGATCGCCCCAGCCATCAGTCCCACGAGGACCTGGGAGGGCGTGTTGGGCGGGGCTGCCACAGCGGCTTTGGTAGGCGGGGCCCTGTGGTGGGCCACCCCTTTTCCTGTCTGGATGGCGGCCCTCATGTCCTTGGTGATCGCCGTGATGGGTTTCGCCGGGTCGATGACCATGTCTGCCATCAAGCGGGACCGGGGGGTACGGGATTACGGGACCCTGGTTGCCGGTCACGGGGGAGTGCTGGATCGTATCGATTCGATCTGCTTCGCCGCGCCGGTGTTTTTCCACTGTACGCGTTTCTACCTGAACATGGCCGAGTCGATCAATCCGTTAGCCTGAGCCACACCAGAGGAGACAAGGAAGGCGCGAAACGGCTACGAGCGGCGCAGGGGGCGGCGATGTTCACTGCCGGCCCCATTCCAGGATGGTCTGGCGGGGCCGCTGGAACCCTTGGGGATGGGCCGTTTGGGTGCGCACGGCCACCGGAGCCGTGGGGGTTGGCCGCGGGTCTCGGTGGGGAATCGGTGCGAGGGAGCGTACTGGGCGCCATCCGTCACCCGCGGCCGGGGAGGCGGCCAGCGTGGTTCCACTTGGCGTCCGGCTGGGGGGCCCCGTGGCCACGACCGGGCGCGAGCCGGCCGTCGTCGCTCCGGACCGCAGCTGTTGGGCCGGGCCCCGTGGGGCGCTGCGATAGATCAGGTTCGGTTCAGGCCGCGGCAGTTTCTGGCCCACGGCCACGGCTTCGGCAGGGGCCGTCCCAGATGGCGAGCAAGGGGGGGGCGACTGCGGCGGGCAGCCCTGCTTGACCCAGGCCAGCCAGGTATTCTGCAGGGCACCCAGGCTGGCGAATCCATAGTGTTGCTGGAGGGCCGTGCTCCAGTTGCCCGTTTTCAGGCCATCGCCCAGGAAGGCTACGTATCGGCGCCGCCCCCCGCGCTGGATCAGGTATTCGGCCACCGAATAGCCCTGGGCGTAGAGGGGCATCAGGTCGCGCGGATACTCCTTCATGCGGAACATTCGGCTGAACGGAATTCCTCGGTTGCTCTTGAGAAAATGGATGAGCATGCGGCGGTGTTTCATCCGCTCGCTGATGTGCTCCACCGTGGTTGCCGCCCCTTCGTCGGCCCACCGCGGCAGTGGTTGCCGGAAATGGCTGGCGAAGACCATGTGTGTGATCTCGTGGGGCAGGACCGAATCGAAGAGCCGCTCTACGGGGCCTTGGATATTCATCCGCCAGCCGAACACTTCGCCCCGGTCGAAGATGAAGGTGGTGGCTCCGCCGGCGCCCAAGTGGGGGCCGACCCGGACGGTGATCGGACAGGGGTGCGACCAGTCGGGCATGGCCTTGCCGAGCCATGCGATGGCCAATTGGCGGCGGTACCGCTCGGCCGCCTCGCCGAGTTGGCGGGCCAGCTGCGGGTCGCGGGCCTCGATAATGAAGTTCGCGGTCCGGTAGCGGGCCCCGGCCGAGATGATCAGCACTGCCGCCACGACCAGGGCGCGGAAGATGCGAGCCTCCATGCTCAGTTCCCTTCGCTAGCAAGCCGGTTGATGCGAGTGGTGTGTGCGGTCGGGGCGGCCAGCCGCAAATGGCGGGCCAAAAAGGGAAAAACGGCGGCCGAAAAAATCAGCGGACCGGAAACCCCAGTCACCCCAAAGGCTTGCGCCGGCTGCCCATGTGCCGCTGTCGCTCGACCCACGTGGCCGTTGTTGTAAACAGTGCAAACTCTACCGCCACGGCCCAGACGTGAAAACCCCGATTTCGGGGCGGTCTGCCAAGCCGTCTAGCCCGGTCGGGCCGCCGCCAACTGTGGGGGGGGATCGTTCCGGACGGTCGCCGTCACCGCTAGCCGCTGCGGCCCATGGCCGATGACTCGGCGCTTGTGTTGGCCCCTTTTCGTGGTACAATCTGCAACATGGTGAGGAGCCGGGAAGAGGTGAGGCCGATGCCTCGATCACGAGCCATCTGACGCCTTCGGCGGGGCGTCGCCGGGGCAGAAGAGGCCAGAAGGTTTTTGACCCGTTCCGGCCCATTGCTCTTTCAGCTGATCAACCTGCCATTCGCCTTGCGGATTCCAAGTTGGTCTGCTCCTCGCCAGTGGCTGGCCGACTGTTCCGCCGGCAGCCGGTGCCGAGCGGAGGTGGCGGCCCAATCGCGTGTGGTGTTCGTGTACGGAGGAGTGGCGGAAATGCCGCAAGGTGTGATCAAGAAGCTGGTGGCGGACAAAGGATTTGGTTTCATCGACGGGGGAGGAAGGAAGGACTTGTTTTTCCATTGCTCGGAGGTGGCTGACGGCGCCTTCGAAACGCTTTGGGTCGGACAGACCGTGGAGTACGAAGAGGGTGAAGGGCCCAAAGGCCCAAGGGCCCAGAACGTGCGGCCCCTGGACGCCCAGGCTGAAGCATAATCCATCGGCCCAGCGGGGTAGATCGCACCCAGCCCGATCGCCAAGGGGAACGGGTGTTGGTCGCCCGTGCCGGGGCACCCGGACAGATAGCGGCACTCGGCACCAGCTTCTGCTCGGCCCCGGGAGCGGTTTGTCGGGCCGCGGGTGCGGAGAGTTTGCGCCGCTCGCCGGGCCAAAGCCGCGCTTATCCGTTCACGGCGCGGGGGTGAACACCGGGAGCCCAGGGCCGCTGATACGAAGGCGGCAATGAATTATTGCCCCACTCCAAAGCGCCCCGCGAAGGCTTACTCCAACAGGAACGGCCTGGCCCGAAGGGCTGAACCTGGTGGTTGCCTTCCTCGCCCGGCCGAACTTTCTGTTGTCACCCGACGTAGAAACTACACCGCATCGCTCAACGCATCGAGCAGGCCAGACTACCGGGGACGAGCATTGCAAAGTAGACTCTCATAGAGCAGCTTGCGCCAACCGGGAAATCGCACGAGGCGGAGGGCCAGGCGCATCAGACGTGCGCCCCGGCACGAATCGCCTGGTTGGCGCGAAGTTGGCAAAACTGGAAAAGCCGGCAGCTTTGGCTGATTTGCCACAATTGGTACAACAGGAAAACCTGCACAACGCGCCCAGTACGGCCGGTCGATCCGTTGACAATGTGGTGCTTGAGTGGTCTTATGGACAGTAGGCAAGTGGTCACGGAACCATCGCTCGAAGCGGAG
>DQVB01000322.1 GCA_015661985.1 Planctomycetota bacterium
AGGGCACCGGGCCGACGGGCCGGGCGGAACGTGGCGCCGCGTCCGGTGGCCTGTTGGGCCCATGGAGGCCGCTTTCCGCCCGGGCCGTGCCCGACGGGCCTTTTTCGGGAAGTCCTTGGAGCTCGTTTGACTAGATAGGGAGGAGAAAAGAGCATGCCGAGTTTCGTGATCCCGGACAAGTGTGACGGGTGCAAAGCGCTGGACAAGACGGCTTGCCAGTACATTTGCCCCAACGACCTGATGGTCTTGGACAAGGACAAGATGAAGGCTTACAACCAGGACCCCCAGATGTGCTGGGAGTGCTACAGCTGCGTGAAGATCTGCCCCACCCAGGCGATCGAGGTGCGTGGCTATGCGGACTTCGTGCCGCTGGGTGCCAGCGCCACGGCCATGCGGAGCACCGAGGACATCATGTGGACGATCCAGTTCCGCAGCAAGGAGATCCGTCCCAAGCGGTTCAAGTTCCCCATTCGGCGGGGCGTCGAGGAAGGCAAGGCTCAGCCCTTTGACCACTATCCGACGGGGGACGACGACCTGAAGAGCCCCACGCTGATGTGCGAGCCGGCGGGGCTGAACACCGAGCGAGGGCCGGTGAAGTTTGATCGGGTGCCGACGATCTGAGCCCCAAGGCCGGGTCCGGGTGAAAGAGGTGCGAATCGACTGAGAACAGCCTGAAGGAGAAAGAGCATGGCGGAATTTGAGACCGTAACCGTGGAAACGGATCTGCTGATCTGCGGCGGAGGGATGGCCGCCTGCGGCGCCGCAGTGGAGGCGTCCTACTGGGCCAAGAAACACGGGATCAAAGTCACCTTGGTGGACAAGGCCGCGGTGGACCGGTCCGGGGCGGTGGCCATGGGTCTGTCGGCCATCAACCAGTACATCGATCTGAATAGCGGCAACAACACGATCCGGGACTACGTGGACTACGTGCGCAACGACCTGATGGGGATCACCCGCGAGGACCTGGTGGCCAGCATTGCACGCCACGTGGACTCCACGGTGCATCTTTTCGAAAAATGGGGCCTGCCGATCTGGAAGGACGAGCAGGGCAACTACGTCCACGAGGGCCGTTGGCAGCTGATGATCAACGGCGAGTCGTACAAAGTGATTGTGGCCGAAGCGGCCAAGAACGCACTGGCTGAGGCCGGCGGCGAGTACTATGAGCGGGTGTTCATCACGCATCCGTTGATGGACGGCCAGAAGTGCGTGGGGGCCATCGGCTTCAGCGTCCGGGAGAACAAGATTTACGTGTTCAAGGCCAAGGCGACGATCGTCGCCATGGGCGGGGCGGTCCATGTGTTCAAGCCGCGCTCGACCGGCGAAGGCTTTGGCCGCTCGTGGTACCCGCCGTTCAACTCTGGGGCCAGCGCCTTCTTCACCATTTGGGCGGGGGCGGAGATGACCTGTCAGGAGGTTCGCTTCATCCCCGTGCGGTTCAAGGACGCCTACGGGCCCGTGGGGGCCTGGTTCCTGTTGTTCAAGTCGGTGGCCACGAACGCCTACGGCGACAACTACATGCAGACCAACGCCGCTGAACTGGACAAGTGGTTGCCCTACGGGCGCGTGAAACCTTGCCCGGCCAACCTCCGCAACTGGCTGATGATGCTCGATGTGATGGAGGGCAAGGCCCCCATCTACATGCAGACGGCCGATGCGATCAAGCGGATCGCCGAGCAGGCGCCGGACGAGAAGACGGCCAAGCGGAAGCTCCGGGAGCTGGAATCGGAAGCCTGGGAAGATTTCCTGGACATGACCATCTCCCAGGCGATCCTTTGGGCCGCCACGAACGTGGAGCCGGAGAAGCGGCCCTCGGAGATCATGGCCTGCGATCCCTATTTCATCGGCTCCCACTCGGGCGCCTCCGGGGCGTGGGTTTCCGGGCCGGAGGATCTGCAGAACGAGGCTACTCGGGACGAGTACTTCTGGGGCTACACGAACATGACCACCGTGGATGCCCTGTTCGCCGCCGGCGACGCCTCGGGCGCCTCCAGCCACAAGTTCTCCTCCGGCTCGTTCACCGAAGGGCGGATCGCCGCCAAGTCGGCCGTCGCCTACGTGGTGGACCACAACGAACCGCCCACGGTGGACCAGGCCCAGGTGGATGAGCTGAAAGCCAAGATCCTCAAGCCGCTGGAGACCTTCCAGCAGCACAAGGACGCCACCACGGACCCGGACATCAACCCCAACTACATCCGGCCCAAGCAGCACATGTACCGGCTGCAGAAGATCATGGACGAATACGCCGGCGGGGTGTCCGCCCAGTTCAAGACCAGTGACAAGCTGCTGGAAAAGGGCATGGAGCTGCTCGGGTACCTCAAGGAGGACTCCGAGAAGCTGGCGGCCCAAAACCTCCACGAACTGATGCGATGCTGGGAGAGCGTCCACCGCATGTACCAGGCAGATGCCCACATGCGGTCCATCCTCTTCCGTGAGGAAACCCGCTGGCCCGGCTACTACTTCCGGTCCGACAAGCCCAGTATCGACAACAAGAACTGGCTCGCCTTCGTCAACTGCGTCTACGACCGCGACAAGGATGAGTGGACGATGATGAAGAAGCCGGTCAAGTACATCGTGGCCGAGGTGGAGCAGCAACTGAGTGAAGCCGGCGGTTAATGCGGCACCCATGTCCGGGGACACAGGTGCGTGGAGGCCGGCGAGTCGGCAGTGGAAATAGGTGGCACATCCCCAAAGTGTCCACCCAGGCGTGGCGCCCCACTGGTGCCACCCACTGCGGCGCCGGGCCCGCCGGCCGGGTCCACCAGCAAGTCGCCACTACCGCGGAGGACGTCGGAATGGAGGGTCTCCGGGCGCCTGAGCGCCCGGGGGCCCTTCCCCCGGTACCTTACGTTCCCGCAAAGCCCTTCGGGCCCTCGCGGCCTGGAGGAGCAGCGTGTCTGGAGAGCAGGGTGAGGCGATGACTGAGAATCGTTCCACGTGCCCGCACTGCGGGGACCGGTTGAGAAAGTGGCGAGTCCCCCTGGATACCACCTGGAGTGAACCGTTCTTCCTCGTCTGTTTCAACAATGACTGCCCCTATTACAAGTCCGGGTGGCGGTGGATGAAGGAACAGTATGGCCAGGAGGCTTCCTACCGGTATATGCTCAACCCCGCCACGGGCGCTGCTTCGATGATCCCCGTATGGGATGATTCGGCGATGCGAGAGTTGATTATCGAGGAGGCAGAAGGAGGTGAAGCGTGAACCCTGACAGCCCGGCCCCCCGTGCCGAGCCACGCCATCCGCTGGAGGAGCGGATCCTCCGGGACGCTCCTCGGCTGGGGCCGGAGGACACCTTCCGCTTCGGCTGCCGCCCCGGGATCTCTTGTTTCAACCGCTGCTGCGCCGATGTGAGCATCTTCCTGTCGCCCTACGATGTACTGCGCATGAAACGGCGCCTGGGGATCTCCTCAGGCCAGTTCCTCGAGCAGTACACGATCATGCCGGTCCACGGGGCAATGAAGACGCCAATAGTGCTGCTGCGGATGCGGGACGACGCGGGCAAGGCTTGCCCCATGGTCACTTCAGAGGGTTGCCGCGTCTACTCGGATCGCCCTTGGCCCTGCCGTATGTACCCACTGGGGCTGGCCGCTCAGCGTGCGGCGCCGGACGGCGACCACGACAACCGCTTCTATTTCCTCTTGTGCGAGGAGGGTTGCCGCGGGTTCGAGGAGCAGCCCGAGGAGTGGACCGTGCGCCGGTGGCTGGACGACCAGGGGATCGAGGAGTATGACCAATGGGGCGAGGCGTTCAAGGAGCTGGCCCTGCATCCGTTCTTCGAACAAGGAGGAAAGCTGAACCCCCAGCAGATGCAAATGTTCTTCATGGCGTGTTACGATCTGGACAAGTTCCGCCAGTTCGTATTCCAGAGCACGCTGCTGGATCGCTTCGAGGTGGACGAAGATTTCGTGGAGGAGATGCGTTACAGTGATGAGGCCCTGCTGCGGTTCGCCTTCTTGTGGCTTCGGTACAGCCTGTTTGGAGAGGGGACCATGCGGGTCAAGCCGGAGGTGATGGAGGCGTTCCAGGGCCGACTGGACAAGGGCCAACTGTTTGGTCGATAGCGGGCTGAGGTGGCGTGATAGGAAACATGGCATGAGCGGAAACGGCAGACAGCGGACCATCCTGGTCGCCGGCGGCGGGATCAGCGGCATCAGCGCAGCGATCGAGGCGTCCGAGGCGGGCTGCCAAGTGGTGTTGGTGGAAAAGGAACCCTACCTGGGCGGCCGCGTGGTGCAAATGCACCAGTACTTCCCCAAGCTCTGCCCGCCGACCTGCGGGTTGGAGATCAACTTCCGCCGCCTGCGCACCAGCCCGCGCATCCGCTGCCTCACCCTGGCCGAGGTGGAAACGATCGGCGGCGGCCCGGGCCATTACCAGGTCACCATCCGCCGCCGCCCGCGCATGGTGAACCGCAAATGCACGGCCTGCGGGGCGTGTGTCGAGGCGTGCCCGGTCGAGCGGCCCGATGCGTTCAATTACGGGATGGGCACAACCAGAGCGATCTACCTGCCCCACCCCATGGCGTTCCCGCTCCAGTATGTGATCGACACCGATGCCTGCCCAGGCGCCGAATGCGGCAAATGCGTGGCCGCGTGTCCCTACCAGGCGATTGACCTGGAGATGCAGTCTGAGACGATCCAGCTGGAGGTGCAGGCCGTCATCTGGGCGACCGGCTGGGAGCCCTACGACGCATCGAAGATCGAGGGACTCGGGTTCGGCACCTATCCCAACGTGATCACCAACGTGATGATGGAGCGGTTGGCCTCATCCAATGGGCCCACGGCCGGCAAGATCCAGAGGCCTTCGGACGGCCAGCCGATCCAGAGCGTGGCTTTTGTCCAGTGCGCCGGGTCGCGCGACGAGAACTACCTGAAGCACTGCTCCGGCGTCTGCTGCATGGCTTCGCTCAAGCAGGCCCGGTACGTGCGCGAGCAATACCCGGACGCGGAGATCTCGATCTTTTACATCGACATCCGCACCCCGGGCCGGTTGGAGGATTTCTATAGCGAAATCCAGAAGGACGGCAAGGTCCAGTTGATCAAGGGAAAGGTGGCCAAGATCAGCGAAGATGGTGGCGATCTGGTGGTAGAGGCCGAAGACACGCTCTCCGGCGAGCGGGTGACGCGGAAGGTGAACCTGGTGGTCCTGGCCACGGGCATCGTGCCGCAGGGAGCGGAGGTTCGTTTCGAGACCGGTGGGGGCTTGGCCCGAGATGAACACGGCTTTTTGACCGAGGAGCAAGGGCTGAGCGGCATGCTGCCGGTCGGCTGCGCCAAGCGGCCCAGCGAGGTGGCCGGGTGCGTGCGTGACGCCACCGGCGCCGCGCTAAAAGCACTTCACATTTGTGCGGGGTCTGGCTGTGAGTGACACGAAGGTAGCGGTCTGGATTTGCGAGGGTTGCGAGATCGGCAAGTCGCTTGACGTGGCGGCCCTGGAGAAGCTGGCCACCGACGAGTGCGAAGCGGCATCCTGCGCGACGCACCCTTGCCTGTGCAGCGACGAGGGGGTGGAGGCCCTCAGGGGCCAGGTCGCCGACGGCCCCGTGAGCCTGGTGATCGCCGCCTGCTCGCCCCGCTTCAACGCCGATGCGTTCAGCTTCGAGGGCTGTTTCACCGAACGGATCAACCTGCGGGAGTTGGTCGTTTGGAGCCACGAGCCGAACGACGAAGACACGCAGATGTTGGCCGAGGACTATCTCCGCATGGGTATCACCCGGGCCAGGAAAGCCCAACTGCCGGAGGTCTATCAGGCGGAGATCGACAAGACGATCCTGGTGGTGGGCGGCGGACCGGCGGGGATGACGGCCGCGCTGGGGGCGGCGCAGGCCGGCCATGACGTGGTCCTGGTGGAAAAAGAGCCCGAGCTGGGTGGCTGGCTGCGCAGATTCACCCGCCTGTTTCCCAAGAAGCCCCCTTATCGTGATCCCCAGCCGGTGGATCTGGAAGCCCGGGTCCGGGCCGTCGAAGGAAACGAGCGGATTCGGGTCCTTCGAGGTACCACGATCGAGAAGATCACCGGCCAGCCGGGGCAGTTCGAAGTTTCGGTGCGCAACGGTGGCCAGACCGAGCAGTTGCGCGTGGGAGCCATCGTCCAGGCCACGGGCTGGAAACCGTACGATGTATCACGATTGAGCCACCTCGGCTCGCACCTGGCCAACGTCGTGACCAACGTCCAGATGGAGGAGATGGCCGCCTCGGGCCGGATCACCAGGCCCTCGGACGGCAAACCGGCGCGTCGCGTCGCCTTCATCCAGTGCGCCGGGTCACGCGACGAAAACCACCTGCCCTACTGCTCGGCCGTCTGCTGCCGCGTGACGCTCAAGCAGGCGTTGTGGCTGCGCGAGCTGGATGACCAGGCGGAAGCGTACGTGTTGTACAAAGACATCCGGGCGCCGGGGCAGTACGAGGACTTTTATCGCCGGGCCCAGGAAGATCCGGGGATCTTCTTTACCAAGGGCGAAGTGACGTCGGTCGAAGAGACGGGCGACGGCAACGTGGTCGTGGAGCTGGAAGAGACGCTCATCGACAAGCGGATCCGGATCGAGGCAGACCTGGTGGTGCTGGCCACGGGGATGGTGCCCGTGTCGGCCGACGGCGAGGCGATCCGCCAGTACCGCGACGCCCAGGCGGTGATCGCCAAGGGCGAGGCCGGAGCCCAGCTGGAAGCGGCCAAGGAGACCGTGGAGAAGTTCAAGGGCCACGAGGGCACCGACATCCTGCACCTGAGCTACCGCCAGGGGCCGGACATGCCCGTGCTGAAGTACCGCTTCCCCGATTCGCACTTCATCTGTTTCCCCTACGAGACGCGGCGCACCGGGATCTATGCGGCTGGCTGCGTGCGGGCGCCGAACGACACACTGGCCTGCCAGGAGGACGCGGCCGGGGCGGCGTTGAAAGCCATCCAGTGCGTGGAGCTGACCTCCCGGGGGCTGACCGTGCACCCCCGCTGGGAAGACCCCTCGTACCCGGACTTCTTCCTCCAGCGCTGTACGCAGTGCAAGCGGTGCACCGAAGAGTGCCCCTTCGGTACACTGGATGAGGACGAAAAGGGCACGCCCATGCCCAACATCACCCGCTGCCGCCGTTGCGGGATTTGCATGGGCGCTTGCCCGGAACGGATCGTCTCCTTCAAAGACTATTCGGTGGACATCGTCTCCTCGATGATCAAAGCGGTCCATGTGCCCGACGAATTCGAGGAGAAGCCGAGGCTGTTGGGCCTGCTGTGCGAAAACGATGCCTATCCGGCCTTGGACCTGGCGGGCCTCAATCGCATTCGCCACAGCCCTTTCATCCGCTTTATCCCGGTGCGCTGCCTGGGGTCGGTCAACGTGGTTTGGATCGCCGACGCCCTGTCGCGCGGCTACGACGGCATCCTGCTGGTGGGCTGCAAGTCGGGGGAGGACTACCAGTGCCATTTCATCCGCGGTAGCGAGTTGATGGGCACGCGAGGTGAGAACATCCGCGAGAAGCTCCAGCAGCTGGCCCTCGAGGAGGAGCGGGTGCGTGTGGAAGAGTTGGCCATCTCCGAGTTCCACAGGCTGCCGGAGATCATCAACGAGTTTGCCGACCAGATCGAAGAGATCGGTATGAATCCCTTCAAAGGTTTCTGAACCAAGGTGTGGTTTCTGAGCCGAGATGCAGGAGAGGATCAGCGAAGGCGTTGAGGCACGTGATCGAGGAGTTCTGCCGGAATGCCACAGCCATACACGGTGAAGCCTGACAGCCAGTTCCTGCGGCGCGTCTTGGACCAGGGCGGCGCCGACCTGAAACAGTGCTTCCAGTGCGCCACCTGTTCGGCTGTGTGCGAGCTGTCCCGGGACGGGACGCCCTTTCCTCGCAAGGAAATGATCTGGGCCCAGTGGGGCTTGAAAGACCGCCTGCTGGCCGACCCGGACGTCTGGCTGTGCTACCAATGCGACGATTGTTCGACCCACTGCCCCCGGGGGGCGCGGCCCGGCGACGTGCTGGCGGCCGTGCGTCAGGAGGTGATCCAGGAATATGCCGTGCCGCGGTTTCTGGGCCGGTGGCTGAGCCAACCGCGGTATCTGCCCCTGGCGCTGCTGGTGCCCGTGGTGTTGCTGGGCTTGGCCATGCTGCTGCGAAGCCCCATCGAAGGCGCGTTGGGCATCAGCGGGCGGACGAGCGAGAAGATCATCTACGCCTATTCGAACCTCCTTCCCCACTGGCTTTTGATCAGTTTTTTCGGCTTGTTCACCGTCGCCACGGTGGTGGCGATGGTGGCCGGCGTGCGGCGATTTTGGGGGGCCATGCGGGCAGCCGATCCGGACGGCCAGGCTTTGCGGCCGCTTTGGCCCAGCATCACCGCGGCCTTGAAAGACATCTTCCTGCACAGCCATTTCAGCCGTTGCACCACCGAGCAGGGCCGGTCACTTGCCCATTTGCTGGTGTTCTACGGCTTTGCGGCGTTGTCGCTGGTGGCCTTTTGGGTCGTCACGGCGGCCATCAACCCGCTCACGCCCCGCTTCGCCTATCCGTTCAACTTCTGGAGCCCCTGGCGCATGCTGGCCAACCTGGGCGGCTTGGCGGTGCTGGCCGGATGCGGCTTGATGATCCGCGACCGCGTGCTGAGGGCGGCGCGGGGCGGACGCAGCAGCTACGCCGATTGGCTGCTGTTGGGTACGGTGCTGGCCGTTGTGCTCACCGGACTGGCCAGCGAGGCGGCGCACTATGCTCGGTGGGATCCGCACCGGCATGTGATCTACTTCATTCACTTGGTGTGTGTTTTCACCTTGCTCATGTATCTTCCTTATTCGAAGCTGGCCCACTTGGTCTACCGGGCGACGGCCATGGTCTATGCCATCCGTACGGGACGCGTGCGGCCGGCGGAGGACAGGGGTGACGGGGAACCGCCGGCCCAGAGCGGATAGAGAGACGGTCCATCACGGGCAAACGGCGGGGACAAACAGGCGGAAACCGATGAAGGCACTCGACAACAAGGCGGTGGTGGCTGTGGCCGTGGTGGTCATGCTGTTTCCGGTGGGATACAGCCTGGTGGCCTCGGTGTTTGCCGGAGGGGGCGGAAACGAGCCGTTTCTGGAGAGGCCACAGGGCCACGACCAGTGCATCCGTCCCACGCGTTACATGCGGTTCCACCACATGGACCTCTTGAAACGACTCCGGGACGAGGTCCGCGAGGGTCGGCGTGGCGACGAGGGGTTCGACAGGTGCCGCGAGTGCCACACGGCGCGGGAGCGGTTTTGCGACCGTTGCCACCACGCCGTCAATTTGGAGTTGGGCTGTTACCAGTGCCACTATTATCCCTAGGATCGCCTGGGAAAGAACTTTCGCTTTGTCCTCTCCCCCGAGCGGGCGAGGGCAAGGTGGGAGGGTAAAAAGGTTGTAGTTCTTTCCTGGGCCATCCGTAGCCCGGGCGGCTGTAGCCGTGCCCGGATCGGGCAGGGCGAGGAGAGAAGATGGACAGACGGGAGTTTTTCGAGGCAGCCGGAATCCTGTTGGGCGGCACGGCCTGCGCTTACGGTCTGCCGCTGGTGGCCGTGTCCCAGCTGACCGCCGGGACGGCGGAGGAGGAGTCGGCGGCCGGCGGCCGGCGGTGGGGCATGGTCATTGACCTGCGCAGCTGCCGCCTGGACTGCCAGGCTTGCACGGAGGCATGCCGGCGTGAGAACAACGCGGCGCTGCATGGCGACCCGCGGTGGGATGTGCACCTGATCCGCAAGGTCCAGGTGCGGCGAAAAGGGGCGGCAGACGCGGCGTTGAAGCCGCTCTTGTTGCTCTGCAACCAATGCGACCGGCCGCCCTGCGTGCAAGCCTGTCCGGTGCAGGCCACCTTCCAGCGGCCCGACGGCATTGTGCTGGTGGACCAGCACCGCTGCATCGGCTGCCGCTATTGCATGATCGCTTGCCCCTACAACGCCCGGCACTACAACTACAAAGAGAACCCCGAGTGGCCGAACAAGGATCAACCGCGCAGCGTGCACGGCGTGCCCCAGTCGTGTACGCTTTGCGTCCATCGTCTGGATCAAGGCCGGAAGCCGGCTTGTGTGGAGGCTTGCGAGCGTGTGGGAGCCAAGGCGCTGGCCGTGGGTGATCTGAACGACCCGCAGAGCGAGGTTTCGCGGCTGATCGCCACCCACCCGGTGCGGGTTATCCGCGAAGACCTGGGGACCAAGCCGAAAGTTTATTACATAGGGTTATAGCCGTGTCCGTGTGAGGGCTTGGGATGGAGTATCGATTCGAAACCATCGAGGGACGGTCGCCCGGCTTCTACGGCCTGCTGGCGGTGCTCGTCCTGTTGATCCTGCCGGGCGTGGTTTCCACGTACCTCATGTACCGCCACGGGATCTACCTGTCCGGCATGACCAACCGGGTACCGTGGGGGCTGCAGATCATCATGGCTGTCTATTACATCGGTCTGTCGGCCGGTTCGCTGGTGATATCATCCCTGTACGGCATCTTCGGGCGCGCCGAGTACAAGCCCTTTGCGCGCATCGCCGCCTATTTGGCCTTGTTGCTGTTGATCGGCGCGCTGCTTTCCATTCTCACGGACCTCGGCCGGCTGGGGAACCTCCAATCGTCGTTCTCCCACTTCAATTTCCTTTCCATGCTGTCGATCAACCCGTTCCTGTATAACATGTACATCGTGATCTGCGCCGTGTACCTGTGGGCCATGCTGAAGGAGCACGACCTTTGGGTACGGCGCTTGGCCCTGGTGGCCGTCCTCTGGGCGATCCTGGTGCACAGCGGCACGGGGGCCATTTTCGGGTTCGTGCCCCGGGAGCTTTACCAGTCGCCCCTGTTGCCGCCCAGTTTCATTGCCGCGGCGCTTTCGTCGGGTACGGCGCTGATGATCCTGGTGATCCTGGCCCTTTTCCGCCTCACCGGCCGGGCGCTGGACGACCTGCTGGTGATCAAGCTGGGCGGGCTGTTGGGCGTGTTCGTCATCGTGGTGATGTACTTTCTGTTTGTGGAAAACGCCTACCGGCTGTACATGGCCGAGTCGCGCGAGGCCGGCTATTTCTTCCTGTTCGGGGGCATCAACGCGGTGCTTTTTTGGGGCGGGCTGATCGGGCTGGGGTCGATCGTCCCGGCCGTCCTCCTCTTCCATCCGCAGACGGGGCGCTCCATCCGTTGGATTGTCGTCGCGTCGGCGCTGGTGGTGGCCGGCGTGTTGTGCGAAAGGTATTTGATCGTCATTCCCGGCGAAACCCATCCGCCGGAGTTGTTCCGGGATTGGGAGATCCGCGATTCACCCTGGGAGGAAGGAGTGGTCCACTATGTGATCAGCTACCACGAGGTGTTCCAGGCGATCGGCGTGGCGGCGCTGGTTGCCTTTCTTTTCATCCTGGGGCTGAAGTGGATGCCCCTGGCCCCGACGGAGGCGAGGGTCTCCCCGCGGCCGGCCGAACTGGGCGAAGGAAGCCCAGACGGCGCCCCGGCGGCTTGAACAAGTGCTAGAAAGCGTGTTTCCTGGCAACCCTTTTGGGAAAGAGAGGCGAATCATGGACAAGCTGGTCAACCCGCACGGCAAAGAGAAGAAGCTGAAGCCATTGCTTCTGGAAGGCCAAGAGCTGGCCGAAGAACAGAAGCGAGCGGAGGCGCTGAGGAAGATCCCCATCACCTCCCGGGAAACGGGAGATGCCATCATGCTGGGTATCGGCGGCTTCACGCCGCTGGAAGGATTCATGGGCCAGGCGGACTGGAAGGGGGTCTGCCAGGACATGCGCATGGCGGACGGCACCTTCTGGCCGATCCCGATCACCATGTCCGTTGCCAAGGAAGAGGCCGATTCGATCAAGGACGGTGAGGAGATCGCCCTGGTGGACGAGGAGACCGGCACCACGATGGCGATCATGGAGGTCCGGGAGAAGTATGTGATCGACAAGGAGCTGGAGTGCAAGGAGGTGTTCCGGACGACGGACACCGAGCATCCCGGCGTGGCCAAGGTGATGGCCCAGAAGGAGGTCAACCTGGGCGGCCCCGTCAAGGTCCTCAGCGAAAGCTTTTTCCCTGAGGAGTTCAAGGGCATATACATGCGTCCGGCCGAATCCCGGGCCAAGTTCGCCGAAAAGGGCTGGAAGACCGTGGCGGCCCTCCAGCTGCGCAACCCCATGCACCGTTCCCACGAATACCTGGCCAAGATCGCCCTGGAGATCCTCGATGGTGTGTTCATCCACCAACTGCTGGGCCGGCTGAAACCGGGGGACATCCCGGCCGACGTGCGCGTGCGCTGCATCGACGCCCTCGTGGAACACTACTTCGTCCGGGACACGGTACTCCAGGGCGGTTACCCCCTGGACATGCGGTATGCCGGGCCGCGTGAGGCGCTGTTGCACGCCGTGTTCCGGCAAAACTACGGCTGCAGCCACCTGATCGTCGGCCGGGACCACGCGGGCGTGGGGAATTACTACGGGCCCTTCGACGCCCAGGAGATCTTCGACCAGATCCCCAAGGACGCGCTGGAAACCCAGCCGCTGAAGATCGACTGGACCTTCTACTGCCACAAGTGCGCCGGCATGGCCTCCATGAAGACCTGCCCGCATGGCAAGGAGGACCGGGTGCTGGTGAGCGGGACGATGCTGCGGAAAACGCTCTCCGAGGGCGGCGATCCGCCCGAAGGGTTCAGCCGGCCCGAGGTGTTGGCCATCCTCAAGGAGTACTACGCCGGCCTGGAGGAGAAGGTGGAGGTGAAACTCCACCAGGCCGCCACGGGAGAAGTGGAAAAGAAGTAACAGCCCTCGTCCGGAGCGAAGACATGGACTTGATCACCGTAACCCGACAGGGCGACAGACGATTCCTCATCGGCGTGCGCCGTCACCAGGTGGTCAGCGACATGTCGGAGAAAGAAGGCGGCCGGGACGCGGGCCCGTCGCCGGTGGAACTGCTGGCCGGTTCTCTAGGGGCGTGCATCGCCATGATGGTGCAAGCCTACTGCGACCGCCACGGGTACACCGACGGCGATGTTGCCGTCAGCTTGACTTTGGAGCTGGCCGACAACCCCAAGCGGATCGGATCCGTGGTGGTGGACCTGGAATTGCCAAAGGATGTTCCGGAAGATAAAAAGGAGGTCGTCAGAAGGGTGGCCCAGCGATGTCCCGTCCACGAGACGTTGCGGAATCCGCCGCGAGTGGATTTGGACATCCTTGGATAGGTGCAAGGGCCTGGTCGACCAGGCCTGAACAACACTCGCCTGAGAAAGGGTGAAGTCTATGGAGAAGAAAGAGTTCGGTGGCAAGCTGATCGAAGTGGACGAGGATGGTTTCATCCAGGACCCCGACGCCTGGGACGAAAACGTGGCCCGGGATCTGGCCAAGACCGAGGGCGTCGAGGAGATGACCGAAGACCACTGGAAGGTGGTCAACTACCTGCGGGAGTATTATCTCCAGTATCAGATGGCCCCGATGATCCGCAAGCTGTGCAAGACCACGGGGTTCAAGCTGAAGGAGATTTACGACTTGTTCCCCAGCGGGCCGGCCAAGGGAGCCTGTAAGGTGGCCGGCCTGCCCAAACCGACCGGCTGTGTGTGACGGCCGGCCAAGCCGGGGACGAGGCAACGCCGGGCGCAGGGCCGGGGTGGGGCCGGCAAGCCGAAGGAGGTTGTCCGGCCGTGGGCGGTACCGGGCGTTTGCCGTCTGGCAGAGAGCTCGAGGCGGCCGTCGACCGCAGCCGAAGCGGCGGCACAGATGCGCGCTTGCTGCGCAGCAGTGACGAGTTGAGGGTCGAATGGAACTGGTCGAACAGCTCCGGGGGCGTCAAGAGGCCATCGCCCGGCGGTGGCTGGAGGATACCCTGGCCACTTACGCGGCCGAGACGGCTCGACGGCTGGACCGCGACCAGGACCGGTTCACCAACCCGGTCGGTTACGCGTTGCGCACGGGCACCCAGGCCGTGGTGGCCGGCCTGTTGGAAGGCCGCACGGCTGAGGTTCTCAGTGGATGTTTGGATGAGATCATTCGCATCCGCGCGGTGCAGGAATTCGCCCCCTCGCAGGCGGTAGGGTTTGTGTTCCGCCTTCGCGAGGTCATCCGGGCGGAGGTGCAGGGGGATAGCACCCTCCGCCCCCTCGCCTCCGGGCTGGGCGAACTGGAAGAGCGGATCGAGCGGCTGGGGCTGCTGGCCTTCGACTTGTACATGAAGTATCGCCAGCGGATATTCGAACTGCGCGTCAACGAGATGAAGCGAAGCGTGGCCAAGGTGATCGAGAGGATGAACCGCTTCCGGCCTGGGGCGGAAGGCGGCGGGCTTGAGGACCCCGGGACGGACGGTCCGAGCGAGCGAGGTAGCGGCTGATGAACGTGCTAATCTCCCTGGCAGCAGTGGTCGTCCTGTTCCTTGTCGGCCTGCTGGGTGGACTGCCCGTGTTGGACATCGTGTTTGGGATCCTCCTGCCGTACGCGGCGCTGGCCGTCTTCCTGGGTGGGCTCGTCTATCGTGTCTTGGGTTATGCCAGGGTGCCCGTCCCCTTCCGCATCACCACCACCTGCGGGCAGGAGAAGTCACTTCCGTGGATCAGGCAGGCCAAACTGGACAACCCCAGCAGCATCTGGGGGGTGATCGGCCGCATGGCGCTGGAAGTGCTCTGCTTCCGGTCACTGTTGCGGAACACGCGGACCAGGCTCCTGGAGGGAGGGCGGTTGGCTTACGCCACGAGCCTCACCCTGTGGCTGGCTGCCATGGCCTTCCACTGGTCCATGCTGGTGATCCTCATCCGGCACCTGCGGCTCTTTACCCAACCGGTGCCGGGGGCGGTCCAATGGTTGCAGGACGTCGACGGGTTCCTGGAAGTGGGCGTACCGGTGATCTATCTCAGTACGCTTGTTTTCCTGGTAGCCCTGGCGTATCTGTTTCTCAGAAGGGCCGTCAACCCGCAGCTGCGATACATTTCGCTCTTGGACGATTACCTCCTGTTGTTCCTGCTGTTGGGTATTGGCCTGAGCGGGTTTTCCCTCCGGCACCTGATCAAAACCGACATCGTGGCGGTGAAGGAATTGACCCTGGGATTGGCCACCTTCCGCGGCGTTTCGCTGGCCACGCTCGGCACCATCAGTCCGCTGTTTTTCGGCCACTTGTTCCTGGTGTGTGCGCTGTTGGCGTACTTTCCCTTCAGCAAGCTGGTGCACATGATCGGCATTTTCCTCAGCCCCACCCGGAACCTGGCCAACAACAACCGCATGGTGCGCCACGTGAACCCCTGGGACTATCCGGTCAAGGTGCACACCTACGAAGAGTATGAGGACGAGCTGCGCGAGAAGATGAAAGCGGCCGGCATTCCTGTGGAGAAGGAGTAGCTATGCCCACTCCGGACGAAATGGCATATTACCGGCAGGAAGAGCTGCTGGAGATCGATTACCGTCCGCCCGAGAGGGGGTGGATGGACACGCCGGTGGACTTCCGCCGGGGGTCGTACATCTATCCGGGGAAGGCGAAGATGCTGGAGATCCTCGGCCTGCCCAACCCCCGCGACTGGGCGGTGACCGACGAGGACTGGAAGCTGCCTGACAACTGGAAACAGATCGTCCTGGAGGGGATGGCCGAACGGCTGCGCAAATACCGTTCGTTCAAGGTGTTCATGGACAGCTGCGTCCGCTGCGGCGCCTGTGCTGACAAGTGCCATTTTTTCATCGGCGGCGGCGATCCGAAGAACATGCCGGTGCTCCGCAGCGAACTGCTGCGCTCGGTCTATCGCAAGGATTTCACGGCGCTGGGCAAGGTGCTGGGCAAACTGGGCGGCGCCCGCGAGCTGACCGTGGATGTGATCAAGGAGTGGTTCTATTACTTCTACCAGTGCACGGAGTGCCGCCGCTGTTCGGTCTTCTGTCCCTTCGGGATCGACACGGCCGAGATCACCATGATGGGCCGCGAGCTGCTGGGCCTGCTGGGCATCTACGTCAACTGGGTCATCGAACCGGTGGCCAACTGCTACCGCTACGGCAACCACCTGGGGATCCAGCCCCACGGCCTCCTGGACACGCTGGAGTTCATGGCCGACGACATCGAAGAGGCCACGGGCATCCGCGTGGACATTCCCATGAACAAGAAGGGCGCGGAGATCCTCTTCGTCACGCCTTCCGGTGATTTCGTGGCCGATCCCGGCATTTTCACGTGCATGGGGTATATGCTCTTGTTCCACGAATTGGGCCTCGACTACACCTGGAGCAGCTATGCCTCGGAAGGGGGAAACTTCGGCCTTTTCACCTCGCACGAGATGATCAAGCGGCTCAACGCCAAGATCTATGCCGAGGCCAAGCGGCTGGGGGTGAAATGGATCCTGGGCGGCGAGTGCGGCCACATGTGGCGCGTGCTCCACCAGTACATGGACACGGTCAACGGCCCGGCCGACTTCCTGGAGGTGCCGCGTTCCCCCATCACAGGCACGGTGTTCGAAAACGCCCGGTCGACGAAGATGGTCCACATCATGGAATTCGTCGCCGACTTGATCCATCACGGAAAACTGAAGTTGAGGCCGGAGCGGAACGACTATGTGCGCGTCACCTTCCATGACTCCTGCAACCCGGCGCGGGCCATGGGGCTGCTGGAAGAGCCTCGCTACGTGCTCCGCCACGTGTGCAACCATTTCTACGAAATGCCGGAGAACACGATCCGCGAACAGACGTTTTGCTGCGGAGGCGGCGCGGGGTTGGGGACGGACGAGAACATGGAGATGCGGCTGCGCGGCGGTTTGCCGCGCGGTGCGGCGGTGCGGTACGTGCAGGAGAAGTACGGCGTCAACCGGCTGGCGGCCATCTGTGCCATCGATCGGGCCACGCTGGTCACCGTGTGCGACTACTGGGCCCCGGGCGTGAAGGTGACAGGGATCACGGAGCTGGTGGCCAACGCCATGGTGTTCGAGGGCGAACACGAGCGGAAGGTGGACCTGCGCCTGG
The DNA here is from genome assembly GCA_015661985.1 of Planctomycetota bacterium. Taxonomy (GTDB): domain Bacteria; phylum Planctomycetota; class Planctomycetia; order Pirellulales; family Thermoguttaceae; genus SZUA-1497. The sequence continues at coordinate 16,860 of DQVB01000322.1, forward strand.
AACCCATTCCGGGTATGGAGGGTGAGCAGGAGAGCGAGGGATCTGGGAGCGATGAATGACAGACCAACGATCATCGGCGGGCTGGTCATTGCGCTGGTGGCGCTGACCTTCCCCATCTGGTACAGCGTGGGGGCCGGCCGGCCGGGGCCGCCGCCCGAACTGGAACTGCCGGCGGACGAGTCACAGTGTGTGGAGGATGCTGCCTCCATGCGGGCCAACCACATGGATCTGTTGGACCGGTGGCGCGATGCCGTGGTACGCGAGGGCCGGAGGACGTACCGCTCGACGAACCTGGGCGAAGTGGAGATGAGCCTGACGAAGACGTGCCTGGGCTGCCACAGGAACCGGGAAACGTTCTGTCTGCGCTGCCACGAGTATGCCAATGTGGGCGGTGAGGGCCCGGCGGGGGGCGTGCGCTGCTGGGCCTGCCACCTGGAGCCGGAGGGAAACTGAGCCATGGATCGATCGAGACGCCGTTTCCTGAAGCGAACCAGTTACGCGGCCCTGGGCTTTGGGGGATTGCCCCTCCTGGCTGCCGCCGGCCGGGCCTTGGAATCAGTATCCGAGGAATCAGTATCCGAAGAGCCGGCCGCCCAGGGCCGGCAATGGGCGCTGGTGATCGACCTGCGCAAGTGCCGCAAGCCCGAGGTGCGGCGGGCGTGCATCGAAGCGTGCCACCGGGAACACAACGTGCCCCATATCCCCGACCCCACTGAAGAGGTCAAGTGGATCTGGGAAGAACGCTATCAAAACGCCTTCCCGGATCAGGCCCATGCGCACACGGGGGAAGCACTGCGCGACCGGCCGGTGCTGGTGCTCTGCAACCATTGCACCCATCCACCATGCGTCAAGGTGTGTCCGACCCAGGCCACCTGGAAGCGCGAGGAGGACGGGATCGTAATGATGGACATGCACCGCTGTATCGGTTGCCGCTATTGCATCGCCGCCTGTCCCTACGGGGCGCGCAGTTTCAACTGGCGCGATCCCCGCCCGTACATCCCGGGCGGGCCGGGCGGCGAGTTTCCCACGCGAACCATGGGGGTGGTGGAGAAATGCAACTTCTGCGCCGAGCGGCTCCGCCACGGCCGGGAGCCGGCTTGCGTGGCCGCGGCGCGCCAGGTTCCCGGCGGCGAAGGGGCGCTGGTGTTCGGAGA
>DQVB01000640.1 GCA_015661985.1 Planctomycetota bacterium
CGGGGTCAGGAGACCCGCGCACAGCACTGGGACCCGCGCACAGCGCTTCGGAAGCACTGGAGACCTGCGGTCAGGCGATGTGCGGGGTCAGGAGACCCGCGCACAGCGCTGGGACCCGCGCACAGCGCTGGGACCCGCGCGCAGCGCTCGGAGACCCGCGCAGAGCGCTTGGGGCAGGTTTTGAAACACGCTCTTGGTGCGAGCTGGAAGAGGGCCTGGATTTTCGACGACATCCGGTGCCGACCCAAGAGATCCAGGAACTGGTGTCGTAAGATTCCGCGTCGTAAGGCCTTGCGTCGGCCCGGGTGAGACGGCCGCCGCGCCGGATTGTCCCACGGATAGTCGCTCCGGTCGCGAATCTCTTCGGCCGGCTCGTTCCATGCCCACAGCTCGAGCAAACTCTGCACCCACAAGTTCAAGTTGAACGCCCCCACGTTGGCCCCGATGTTCCGTAGTTGCTGCTGCCCGCCCCCCACACTTCTTTCACGTCGCGGAAATCCTGCCCAATGGACCCCCGGTCCCGAAACGCCTCGATGATCTCCCCAGGCGTCGCATCCGGGTCGGTCGAGAAAAACAACTCCGGCCCCCCCTTCCTCCTCGACGATCACCACCGGTCACACGCGCCAGGAGCAAAAGGAAGAGACGCTCTGCCAGCTGATTGGCCTTGCGTCCAACGGACTGTAGAAAGGAGTATACCGCGCACGGTTGGACAGTTGCGCGCTGGACCCGGGAAGAGCTCGACAAGCGGAAGAACCAAACCGTCTCCGGTATAATACTCGCTGAAGCCCTTGGTGCTTCCAGTGGCTCGGAGCCGTGCGGTGACGGTGCGGCGTGGAGCGAGCGAAGACCACGCCCATGATGATCAGCCTCGGACGCCGGCGGCCCGCCAGGCCACCCAGGCTTCGCATTCCTTCGGTGGCTGGTGGTGAACCATCCGTGGTTCTCCAATACCGGGTCTTGTGACCGACGGACCTGTATTGGAGAACCTTTTCCATTTCCACGCCGGATCAATCCTGCAGCGAAAGGTCGCCACGTCTTCAGAAAGTGCAGGCTACAGCAAAAACTTATGGAAAAACTCGCGATCGCTGGACGGCAGCAGATAGCACTGCGGTCCGACGTGTCGGTGGTCCGCGCCGCGATTCCCGCTGCCGTCGGAAATACCTGTCCCTCACCAGGCCTCGAAAACGTACTTTAGCGAGAAATAGACGCCGAGGAGCACAAAGACCCAGCCTGTGGTCATGCGGGCCCACCACTCGACTTTCCACAGCACGTTGTAGGTTTTGCCCACGGATTGGGCACTGTAGGCCAGCGCAAGCGCGACTGCGATCACCGGCAGGGCCGTGCCCACGCCGTAGACCAGTGGCAAGAGGAGCACCGCGCCCGGCACGGAGGCCGCAGGAAGGGCGATACCGACTTTATCCAACACACCCGTGAGGGCGCCCGTTTCGGAACCCATTGTCAGAGCCAAGAGCCCAAAGAACCAGGCCGCCGAAGTGGGGCAGAAAGAGACGGCAAACAGGATACCCAACGGCAGCGCCCCCCAAATGCCCATGGCGTCTACCCGCTTCTGCATTCGGTCGCCGATCATCGTTCCACCGGCGGTCACAGTGACCAGTCCCACCAGAAACATCCCGAGCAACAGAAAAATCGGCCCCAGGACGAGATGTGTGTACTTTTGAAGGAAGAGAGACAAGGATGGGATGGACAAGGCTGTGGTCGTCAGCAAGGTGGCCAGTACGAGATAGAGCAGGCAGCGTCCCAGCGTGTAGAGCAGCCCGGCGTTGATCACCAGACGTGGGTTCTCCACTTTGCGGCCGATGTAGGAGATGGCGGCGATGTTCGTGGCCAGCGGACACGGGCTGATCGAGGTCAGCACGCCCAGGTACAGCGCCGCGGCGACGTACAGCAGGCAGGTGATCATCCGGAGCGTATCCTTTTCATATTGCAAGCTGCGCGATTTCATGCCCGCAGGAGGCGGCCGTCCGGCCTATCGCGGCAGACCCGCGACGGGCGACGGCCCTTTCAAATACGCTTCCACATTTTCGCGGAGGTACCTGAGGAACTCCGGCTTGTTTCGAACCCTTGTTCACTGCGGAACGGGGATGTCCGCTGGGCTGCCGGGCAGTGCCTCGTCGTCCGGCTGCGCCGGGGGCCCCGGAGAGGTCGGGATGCCCTCGGAGCCGCCCCGCGAAGGCGGACGGCCGGATGCTGTCAGCATGGCGTTGATCTCGTCGCGGATATACCTGGCGAAGGCGGGCTTGTCGTCGACGAGAATCCAAACCTTGTCCAGGCGTCTCCACTCCTGGATCTCGCTGCCTTTCGTCCGTGCCAGGACGACTACGGGCATCTGTACATCGAATCTCTTGGCCAGCTCTTCGCCGCCGGGGGATTCGTAGTTGAAGACCTTCCACACGAGCTTACGCCCGGCTACCAGCATGGCGAAATCCGATTCAACCACCTCGTGGGCCTGAGACTCGATGGCACGACACGTCGGGCAACGGATCGAGCCGTGGAAGTAGAAGACGGCCAGGGCATCGTCGGGTGCAGGGGTTTCCGTCGGCGCCGTTGCAGGCAGCGCAATCCCGCCTTGTTTGCGAATCGCCTGCAGCTCGTCCGCGATCCTCGTCAATTGCGGTTCCAGCCGTGCGGCGGTCTGTAAATCGAGGCACCGGGCGGTCAGCAGCACGATTGTGGCCGAAAACAGGGCGATCACGCAGACGCCCACAGCGTTCTTCAGTTCCATTGGTTGCCTCCCGGCGATTCTGTTTCCACCGGCTACGTGAGCAGCCGGCCCCGGCCTGCGGTGGCGGCCCGCTCCACGTGCTCGGGCGTGGCCGCCGTCCTGCCTTTCTCCATTCCCAGATCGCAAAGCCGCAAGTGGTCGAACTCCGTGAGGCCCGCCCCTTCCAGGGTCTTGCGGGCACAGTCCAGCGGGCAGCCGTCGATCGCCAGGATGGCCGAGGCGGCTTTGGTCGTTTCCATGATGCCGCTTACCCGGCCGCCGATCCCCGCCAGGCAGAACATCTTGCCTACACCTTCGGCGGCCAGCTTCCTTGCCGCAAGGTCCGAAATGTGGCCCACATCCGCCGCCCCCGAACAGGCGAAGATCAGCTTCGGAGCCGCATCGCAGGCGCAACGCGGTTCCTGGGATTCCTCAGTCATTGGCGTATTCTCCTGGAGTCCGCGTGCACAACGGCGAATCGGCAGGATATTCTACCGGGCCGGAGCGGACCGGGCCAGAGCGACTTCGGCCACGTGGCGTCCGAGGTTCTTGGCCGTCTTCACACCGAAATCGTCGCGGCTGATGTCGTCGCTGCCATCATTCCAGAGGCGAGCTCCGAAGTGTCCCGTCGGGCGCCCGTCGCCCACCACAAGCATCTCATGGCAGAACAACGCCGCCTGGACCGATTGGATAACCAGTTCCTGGCCGCCGTTGCGCACGCCGCCCACCGCGACAACGCCCGCCACCTTTCCAGACAGCGCAAAGTTCTTCTTGCGGAACATGCCGCACCGATCGATGAACGCCTTGCAGAGGGTCGTCATATTGGCGAAATAGACGGGTGTGCCCACCAGGATTCCCGCCACTTTCGGGTTGGCAAGCTTTGAGGCCACGTCGGGGAAATCATCCCTTTCATCCGCTTCCAGTGGGATGCCCGCGACTACCTGGGCGGGGATTTTCAGGCCGGCAAGCTCGATCAGTTCCACCTCGATCCGCTGCGGATCGACCGCCCTGGCGGCTTCCAGGCAGATCCTGAGCGCTTGGGCCGTGGTTTTCCCCTTCCGTGGACTGCAGGCGACGCCGACGATCTTGATCGCCGCTGCGCTTTCCACAGCGGCTGCCGAAAACGCGGCTGTGCCTGCAACAGCGGCCGCCCCCGGACCAGCCACCCCCAGGAATGTCCGACGCGAAACACTCTCAGCCATCGCAATGCTCCCGGATTGAAAGGATTCTGGGCGAAACGCGGTCCATGCAACACGGATGACGACGAAGGTTCCCTCCTGCGTCGAACTCAGGTCAAAAGCTCCTTGATCTCCTCCACCGACGCTACCTTGCCGACGACCTTGACTTCGCCGTCGATGACCAAAGCCGGCGTCATGATCACGCCGTAGCGGGTGATATCGTTGATGTCGGTGATCTTCTCCACTTGGGCCTTCACGCCGGCCTCGGCGACCGCCATCCTCGCATTCTCCGCCAACTTGGTGCACTTCGCGCAACCAGGCCCCAAAACTTGCAGTAGCTTCTCAGGTTCAGTCATTGTTCTTCCTCCCTTGTCGAAAACGGATTGCCTCTCTTGGGGACACCCACGGGTATCCGCCCTGCCGCCTCAGGGCTATCTCATCCGCCGCTGTTTATAGTCACAGCGGCGGTACCCTGAGGAGCATGAATGACCGGGTTGTCCGGGAACATCGCCCCATAGGCCGTCCCGGCGATCGTGGCCATGAGCACAACCAGGGATACAAATACCAAGGTTTTCAAGTTGCCGATCACCGAGCGGATCACCAGGATGCTGGGGATGGAAAGCGCTGGGCCGGCCAAAAGCAAGGCCAGGGCCGGGCCGGAGGCCATCCCGTGCTTCATCAAGGCTTCCAGAATGGGGATCTCGGTCAGCGTAGCGAAGTAAAACGCACAACCCACCACCGAGGCGGCAAGGTTCGAAAAAAGGCTGTTGTCGCCCACCCACGCCGCCACTTGCTTTTCCGGAAGCATTGCCCCAAGGAAGCCGACGACGAACACCCCGCCGAACAAGAGCGGGATCAACAGCTTGGAGAACGTCCAGGTGTTGCCCATCCACTCGAGGAAGTCCGACTTGTCCAGCCACGCCAGGCTCATGAGCACCACCAGTACGCCCATGGCCCCGGCCAGAGACCAGCGGAGATGGTAGATGCGGGTAACCCAGGTGTCCACGTCCTGGATGGACACGATCTCCGCCTTGGCGATCCGGACCACTTCGCCGGGCTGGTGGTCGACGATGAGCTCCTTGGGACTGTGACGTCGCTCCCGCCAGGGCTGTTTGAGCCGCAGGTCGTAGTGGCCAAGTGTTTCGTGTTCCAAGGTGGCCTCCAACTTCGTCCCGTCGGCCAATTGAAGGTGCTTGTCGCCTGGGTTGAACCAGTCGCTGAACACCAAAAAGGCGATCATGGCGACGAGCATTGCGGCGCTTTGCCAAAGCGGTCGCTTCGATGCCGGGGGATCGGGCATGGCCATCGTCGCCGCGGTCCTCGACTCCTCGCTCTTGCGGAAGATCAGGGCGATCAGCAAGCCGACGATGATTCCGAACACGATGGCCCCGATCACGCGGGCAACACCTAACTCAAACCCCAGCACCCGGGCCGTAAGAAAAACGGCCAGCACGTTGATGGCCGGACCGGCATAGAGAAAACAGGCTGCCGGACCGAGGCCCGCCCCCACGCGGTAGATACCGGCGAACACCGGCAGCACGCTGCACGAGCACACAGCCAGCACCGTGCCCGAGACCGAAGCCACGCAGTACGCTTCCACCTTGTTCGCCTTCGGTCCCAGGTGCTTCAACACCGACTCTTTGGAAAGGAAGGTGGTGATGGCCCCGGCGATGAACAGCGCCGGCACAACGCAGGCCAGGGTATGGTTTCGCGCGTACCACTGCAGCAGCAGAAACGCTTCGATGATCGCACGTGTCACTTTGGCATTCGTGGGATGGGTCCCAGGCTCAAACTTCGGGGTCGCCAGCGGCATGAAGTACGCGGCCAAGAAGATGGCCACGAACGCCGCGAAGGTCTTCAGTTCCCTGCCCATTCCGTCCTCACCTCACTTGGCATCAGCACCGCCGGGTGGGCTGATTGGCGAAATATGCAAGCATGGGGCCAACGGGAAGGGCCGTGCCACGCAGCAGGGCCCTTCTACACAAGCAACTCCTGTTGGATCTTGGCATTGCCTGCCATGACCGATTCAATGCACTCGAAGAAACTCGAGATGCACTTCATGCGGAGGCGGTAAAAAACCATCTGCCCGCGCTTCTCACGCTCCACCAGGCCAGCACCTTTGAGGACCGCCAAATGCCTCGACACGGTGGACATGTCCGAGCCGATCATCTCGGCCAGTTCGCAGACGCACCGCTCGCCGGCCGTGGACAATTCATCCACAATCAGCAGGCGGGCCGGATGGCCCAGGGCTTTGATGATTCCGGCGCGGGCTTCGTACTGGGCCAATCTCTTCGCGGCCATTTGTTCCTCTTGTTCCTCGTGTCGTCAGCCGGTCCTTGCAACTATAGCCAAATAAACAACCATGTCAATGGCCGCCTGCAAGGAACTCCGCCCAGGAGGCGCCCACCCAACAAGGGGGTGCCGAGGTGGCCGTACGTACTGCCATCGGGGACTGGCACCCGCGGCGGGCAGAGGATGCATGTCAGCTTTTTGTCTTTTGGGCTGACAAACGGGGGGACCGTCGGGGCAAGGGGGCGCGCCGGTTTCCCCATGCCCGAGCCTGTGATCAACAGCTCACCGCTTGGCTTCAGAGCCGCGCGAGGAGCACAGTCCGGTTTGCCCCCGTTTTGCGCCGGGCTGAAGTAGGGCAAGCGTCCTCGCTTGCCCGGAACACAACGATGCGTCTGTCGGCGCCGTTCGGGTGCTTGAATCTGGGCAAACGGAGCAGCCGGGCCCCTTGTGCAGCGAGACTCGCTGAGCCTATTCATCGGCCCCCTTTCCTCTGTGTCAGACAGCGCCACTTTTCAGCCTGATGGCATGCGTGAATCCATAGGAGTCCATCGTTTAACGGCGGGCCGCAGGCGGCCGCGTTTCACAAAGCGACGTGGCCCGCGGCCCGCCGTCAACCGACCTGTTGGTAACGACTTCAACATGCCAGCGCCCCGCGAAAAGTGCGGCTGTCCAACCGTGTGGGGAAACTTGCTTGACGCTTGGCTCTTGTGGCGGATTTCCGCACAACGCGGGCGTGGCGGGCGCGGTGTGTTCGCCGCACAGGTCCGCGCGCACAGACAAGCCGCCGCGGCGATTCACAGCTACGAGCGATTTGGGGTGTGCAGCTCGTGCCGCAGGTAGGCGGTAATGCGCTCTTGGATTTGATCGCGTACCGACCGGAACGCGGTCAGCCGCTGCGCGTCGTCGCCCGTCGCCTCGGCCGGGTCCGGAAAAGGCCAATGGAGTGTCTGGCCGGCGCCGAAGAAAACCGTGCACGACTCCCGGGCACGGTCGCACACGGTCACCACCAGGTCGAAGCGACGATTGCGGAACTCATCGAGATGCTTGCTGCGGTTCCCCGACATGTCCAGCCCTATTTCGGCCATGGCCCTGATGGCCAGCGGGTGGACGAAACCAACCGGCCTGGACCCGGCCGAGTAGGCGCGCCAGCGCCCCTTCCCGAGTCGATTCCAAAGGGCCTCGGCCATCTGCGATCGGCAGGAGTTGCCCGTGCACAGGATCAAGACGGTTTTCATGTGTTCTCCCGTTCTGGTCACTACCACCTCTCACCGCAGGCGAAGAGAACTAGGGGACCGATGCCACAGCGACTGGAAACGATTGGTAGTCAACCAGGCGATTCCGTCCTCGCCATCGTTCTCTGCCAGGAATGCGCGTTGTGACAAAGTCTGACTCCCCGCATCGCGCCCCCGCCTACGCGGCTGGCTCGGCCGCCTCTTCCCCGGCCCCGATCGCCTGGCCAGGAGCCGGCTGCGCGTAGAAACGCCTCCGGAAATAGAGGGACACTTGCACCAGCGTGATCAGAACCGGGACTTCCACCAGCGGACCGATCACCGTGGCGAACGCCTGATTCGACTGGATGCCGAAGACCGCGATGGCCACGGCAATGGCCAATTCAAAATCGTTGCTGGCCGCGGTGAGCGAGACGGTGGCGTTTTGCGGATAGTCGGCCCGGATCGGGCGAGTCTTGGCCAGGAAGAAGGTGGTCAGGAACATGAGGGCGAAATAGCACGCCAGCGGGATCGCCACGCGCACCACATCCAGCGGCAGCCGCACGATCATTTCGCCCTTGGACGAAAACATTACGACGATCGTGAACAACAGCGCCACCAGCGTTACCGGGCTGATGCACGGAATGAACGAATGCTCGTACCACCGGCGGCCTTTGAGCGGGAGCAGGACGAGCCGTGTGAGCAGACCGCCGAGGAACGGGATGCCCAGGTAGATGAACACGGTGCGAGGGATCTCGAGCATGCCGACCTGGACGATCGCCCCTTCCAGACCGAAAAACGTCGGCAGGACCGTGACGAAGACGTACCCGTACACGCCGTACAAGAGCACCTGGAAGATCGCATTGAACGCTACCAGGCCGGCGGCCAGGTCCCGGTCGCCGTCAGCCAGGTCGTTCCACACCAGCACCATCGCGATGCAGCGGGCCAGCCCGACCAGGATCAGCCCGAGGGCGTATTCGGGCAGATCGTATAGAAGCAGCAGGGCCAAAGCGAACATCACCGCCGGGCCGACCAGCCAGTTCTGTACCAACGAAAGGAGCAGCACCCGCGCGTTGCGGAAGACCGTACCGATCGATTCGTAACGCACCTTGGCCAGCGGCGGATAAATCATCAGGATCAGCCCCATGGCGATGGGCACCGATGGATGGTTCCTTTGTTCGGCTTACGGCTTGAGTTGGAGGCTCTTTCAAAACCTCCGTCCGGCGAGGCACCGGAGACCTGCGGTCATGCGATGTGCGGGGTCAGGAGACCCGCGCACAGCGCTGTTGACCCGCGCATAGCGCTGTTGACCCGCGCATAGCGCTGTTGACGCGCGCATAGCGCTTGGGTCAGGTTTTGAAACACGCTCTCAACTCGACTTTTGCCAATTCGTCACACGTCATTGCGCGACAAGAACTTGCGACAAACATGTGCGTCTGTACGGC
>DQVB01000546.1 GCA_015661985.1 Planctomycetota bacterium
ACTGGCCCTGCGGCCCCCACTCGCGATACCGGTGCCCCATGTCTTGGACCGCTTCGCCCGAGGCCATCAGCTCAGGGATGCAGCCAGGATAGCCCGGTGGCTCGCCGTGCTGCGTGGGGGCCAACGGCAAACGCACCCCGGCCAAGGGCCCACCGATCTCGTACTCCTCCGCCCACCCGTCGGTGGACAACGCCAGCAACACGGTCAGCAACCACGCGTAACGTCTCATCGTCGTTCCTCCACAGCAGCCGCACTGCGTCCCCCAGCCCAGATAGGCTCGTCAGCCTGAACGGCCCTCGCCACCCTTGGCGCAGGTGACCAACCAGACGAAAACCGCACCCACGACGGCGATGAGCGGCCCCTCGGCCGCCGTCCACCAGGGCGGCATGCCCACAGCCCAATCAACCAGCAGTAGAGCCAGTCCAAAGGCGATCCCCAAAGCGCCCAGACAACCGATCACACCCAGGTGGCGGCGGACGTCCAGAGACAGGTAGAAAAGCAGCACGCCGTTGGACGCGTAAAGCAGCGAGCAGGACCGGGTCAGATAGCCGATGACCGGGCTTTCGGGCAGCTCGCCCAGGCCCAGCCCACGGTGGGAGGCCTGCATCCACGCAAAAGGCATCACGGCCGGCACCAGGGCCGCCAACACGATAACGGCGTTGACTCGGAGCACAATCACCAACGCTCTTTCCGCCCAAGACACAGGTTCGGACGGCATGGCAGATCCCTCCGTCTTCTTCCCAGAAGTCGCGACGGCCGGCCCGTTTCGGCCTGAACCTTCTCGGGGGCCAGTGCCCGAGGCGGCAACTGCCGCAGGGGCCTCGGCCCCGCTTCGCCGCCGATGATCACCTCGACTCCCACCGGTGCCCCCTCGTGCGGGCCGCGGCCACGGGGCCGAAACGGGGCAAACGTCACGGCATGTCGTCCCGGACAGGACGGCTTGGTGATGCTGACCCGGCATTCGGCCGCTTCCACCAGGCCAATAGGCGACACGCACGGCTTCGAAAGTCTCCCAATATCAAGCAGCCGTGCGTACGTCCGCCAAGTAGGAGCGAGCCGCGGTCGTGGCAACACTTCCTGGAGTTCCCCACGGCGCATCAGGGTTGGACAGCGCTTCTTTGTCGCCTTTTACTCGCGCAGGGGCGTCTCGACAACATCACTTGGACGCATGCGGTACGCACAATCGGAGCCTCGCTCCGGCGAGCCGGGTCTTGCGGCGGCTACCAGCCAAACACGCTCGGCTCGGAGGGCCACGCTACAAAAGCGGCGCTCGCCCGCTATTTTACTTCCAGGGGCCACGAGATGGTCCGTTTCTTGCCGAACTGATCGGAAACGGTGAACTCGATCCGGAACGTTCCCGTGGCGGTGGGCCGGCCGGAGATGGTGCCTGTGCGGGGGTCTTGCTCGAGGCCCGGGGGCAGGTTCTCCGGCGCGAAACTCAGCTCTTCACGGTCCCAGAAGGCCGCGTTGTACGACGACTCCTCGCTGCGGCGGCAGCGGAGATCTCCGATCGATCGGATCACTCGGGGCGTCCACCGGAAAGGCTGGCCGACGCGAACGCGGGCGGGCGGGTGGTTCCAGACGTGGGGCCGGGGCACTTCGGCGTAGTCGCTCGGACCGCTTTCGTTGCCCGCCCCGTCCACGGCCACCACGCGGTAGTAGGCCTTGTTCGTGTTGGCCAGTTCCAGCCCTTCGCCGACCACCCTGAGTTCGCTCTTTTCCACGACGCCGATCAGGTTGGCCGGCGTGCGCACCAGGCCTGTATCCGGGGCGTCGTCCGGTTTGTTCCGGTACTCTTCCATGGTGCAGCAGAAACCCTTGCCGCGGAAAACCAGATACTCCCGGTCGCTGGCCGTAAACCCGCGTTCGTCGCTGCCATAAACTTTGTACTTGACCGGTGGTTCCCCTTCGGGATTCGCGCGCCAGCGCAGAACGAAGCCGCCGTGGCCGTCCGCTTCTAGCCGCACATCCAACGGCACGCCGGGCGCCTTGGTCTGGAAGCGGAACACGCGGCTCCAGGGCCCCCAGACGCCCGTCGCGTCGCGAGCCCGTACGCGCCAGTAGTAGGTTGTGGCGGGATTGAGAAGCCCCGTGTAGGGAACCGTCCAGCGGGCTTTCCCGCCCGAAGGGGTGCGCGAAGTGAGCCGTTCGAAGTTCGGCGACAGGGGCCATCGCATGTCGGGATACTCGGAAAGCTCGAAATGGTAGTCGATGATCCGATCGCCGTCCGGGTCGTCGACTCCGCTCCAGCGGAAGGTGATGCGGGTGCCGGAAACGGTCTGTTTGTCCGCTGGAAAGACCGCGCGGGCCGGTGCCGCCGGGGGATGCCAGCTGGTTCGTTCCAGCCACCGATGGGTGATCCGCACTTGGCGCGATCCCTGGTTGGCGTCCGTGTACACAATGCGGTTGGTGCCCACCTCCAGTTCAGGAAGGCTCAGCGGCGCCGTCTGCAGGTCGTGTTCAAAGCGGATATCGCTTGCCTCGGCACCGCCCTGGAGCACCAGTTCCAAGCGGAACCGGTAAGTTGGCTTGCCGCGAGGCGAGACCACGTCATCCAGCCCGGCGCGAAGTGTGA
>DQVB01000203.1 GCA_015661985.1 Planctomycetota bacterium
AGCCTGCTGGGTGATATCAGCACGATGTCGCGCACAACCATCACCCAAACGCCGGGGGGTGCCACCACCCAGATCCAGGAGGATATCATCGCCTCGGCCACCAACACGCCGGGGTTCAACTTCAACAACCAGCCGCTGGGAAATTCGGGCAGCACCGACTCCCTGGCCAGGGCCAATATCGTCGGCACGCAAGGGCTTGCCAACTTCGCCCTGGGGAGGCTGAACAGCGAACTGGGTTACGGCGGCCTGGTGTTGGCAGCCTCCAGCGAAAGCGTGAGCATGCTCTTGCGCGCACTGCAGGAATGCCGGCGCCTGGAAGTCCTCAGCCGGCCGCAGATCGTCACGCTGGACAACCAGCCGGCGTTCATCCAGGTGGGAGAACGGGTGCCGCGAATCACCAACGTCCAAATCACCCAAACGGGCACCACCAACAATGTCACCCTGGACAACGTGGGCCTCATCCTCGGCGTGCGGCCGCGGGTCAGTCCCGATGGGCTGGTGGTGATGGACATCGACGTGGAAAACTCCAAACTCGGCCCGGAGGCCGAAGGGATCCCCATCCAGATCACCGTCACGGGCGACGTCATCCGCTCGCCCCGGATCCATACGATCACCGCCCAGACCACGGTGACGGCCCTCAGCGGCCAGACCATCGTACTGGGTGGGCTGATCTCCAAGTCCACGGTTCGGGTCAACCGCCGTGTGCCCGTCCTGGCCGACATCCCCATCCTCGGCGATCTGTTCCGGTACGATCTGGAACAGACGGAAAAGAAAGAGCTGTTGATCGTCATGACGCCCCACGTAGTGGAAACCGAAGAAGACGTAGAAATGATCAAGCAAAAGGAGATGGCCCGCATCAGCTGGTGCCTCTCCGATGTGCTCGAAATCTCCGACGATCTGGGCTTCCGCACCCGCACCGATGAATGGACCGACGCAGAAACCACGGTCATCTACCCGGAGGGCCTGGAAGGAGCGGAACAAGTGCCCGCGCCCGAAGAACCGATGGAGACCCCGGAAATCCGTTCCCCAGGGGAAATCGTGCCTTTCGAGCTGGAAACGGCGCCCGAGGAAGACAAGGGGCCGCCCGAGGGTGGGGCGGCGTGGTCCCCGACGACGCACTCCGGCCCCGTGCTTTCGCGCTGGCGGCAGACATCCGCCGAACGGTAAACCTGCGGACGCGGAAACCGACGTCAGCCCAATCGGTTCGGGCGCCCCTCTCCTCGGCCCCAAGCCGGTCGGCTGGGAGCGAAAAGAACACGCGGAAGGAAACGATGAGACGGAACCACGTTTTTCTGGCCCTCGCAGCCGCAGCGGCGCTTCTGCCCGGTTGTGCCCAACTGGACGTCCCGAACCCGCTGGCTGAAGTCGACGTCCCCGACCCCCTCGGCTGGCTCGGCATCGAAGAAAAACCGGAAGTGCCCACCAAAGTCGTGGTCTTCTGGACCGACGCGGTGCGCCACCAGGCCGGCCGAGCGCCCGAACGGGGCTTCGGCGGCCGGCTGTTCTTCTACAAGGGTGATGAGCCTCGAGCGATCCGCGTCCGCGGCACACTGACCGTCTATGCCTTCGATGAACACGAGGGCGACCCCCTGGATCCCCGACCCGATCGCAAATACGTCATTTTGCCGGACCAATTGGCCAAGCTCTATAGCAAGTCGCCCGAACTAGGTCACTCCTACAGCGTCTGGCTCCCCTGGGACCAGGTGGGCGGGCCGACCAAAGAGATCAGTCTCATTGTGCGCTTCGTTCCCGAACAGGGCGACGTGGTCATCAGCGAACCCACCCGGCAGCTGCTGCCTGGGACCCCCACAAAAAAGAAAACAGCAGCCAAAGACGACCAAAGGAGCGACCGCCCAGACAGTGCACGGTCCACATCGGCCATCCAGCAGACGGTTTACCACGCCGAGGACCAGCAACACACCAATGCGGACGAGAAAACCGAACCGGCCGCCAGAGAGGAAACGCCAGCCGAACTTCCCCGGCGCCTCCACACCACAACGATCCCGATTCCCCGCTCATTCGGCAGGCTGCCTACGGCCGCTCCTCGTCGGAACGCGTCTGGGCCCCAGGCGTCGGCTCCCCAGGACGAGCCGGCTCAACAGCCGCCGGAGCAGCAGGACTGGGCGCGCCAGCGGAGTCGGTGGCTCGAGCGGGAATCTCCCCGCCCACCACGAGCTCGTTTTTCACTGCCCAAACCCCGGGCTCTAGGCGAGCCAATTGCTCGGCCAACACCCGATCATGCTCGTTGGCAACGACCCCCCGTAACGTCACCGTCGTCCCTTCAAAGGCGACTTCCACCGGCGACTGGAAGTTCAGATGAGGGGACCGCTCCAGAAGGCCCTTCAGCCGCGTATTGACGCCCGCCGCGGCCGCCCGCACCGGTGTGAAGCCCAAACGGACCCGCACGGCCAACTCTGCCTGCGATCGGCCTCCCGATCGGCCGGTCGTCCTACGCTGGTTGGCTCGGCCCGCCCGGCCTCGGAGCGACTGCGAAATGCCCGGCCGAGCACCCTGGCCGCCGCCCGTACTCAGCCCCGTGCGGCCCACGAAACCGCTCGCCCCTTGCTCTTCAGCCCCCACGAAATCGCCGGGACGGACGTTCTGTCGCAAAAACCGAGCTCCCGCCTGGATCTGGCCCGTCGTCGTGCCCAACTGGCCCAACTGGCCGCTCTGCCCAGCCAAACTGCCTCCCGCACCCAATCGGCCCGCCCCCGACCCCCCTGAGGTACCTAAGCCCCGCGAGGAACTTATGCCCTGGCCGACCGTCCGGCTCCCAAAAATCCCGGTCGTGGTGCTGCGTGTGTTCGTGCTGAACTGCGCTTCCGCCGTGCAGTGCCAAGCCACCACCGCCGCAAACCAAAGCGCCACCGTGGGAATGGAGATGCGCATGACCGGTCCTCCCAAAAAAGAGAATACCCTCCGTCCATCGTACACACAGTGGGCCGTCTATCCAACCCGCCGGGGCCATCCCCCCGGCCTGCGCCGCTTGCGCCGATCGCCCAGACCCCCCGGGGGGCACCACCCCCGCCTCTTCCGGCAACCGTCTGCAACCCCTCCCATCTAACACCGCTCCCGGCCTCCGGTGCCGACGAAGCCCCCTCAACCCCATGACACCGCAACCGGCGGCTGGCGTCATTTCGACGCAGAAGCGAACTTTCCGTGTTTGAACACTGTAGCTATAATTCCGGCCCTTTTCGCCGGGAGCTTGCCTCCGGGTGCCCTCACTCGGCTGGCCAGGCTTTCGGGCCGTCGGGTTAGGCTTTTACTGCCCCCTTGCAAGATATGCGCGGCGTTCGCGCATCTTCTGGGTTTTGGGTGGCAGGCCGGAAGCCTAACCCGCGTCAGGTCAGGTGCCTTTCCACTTGGGGACCTGCCTTGAGGTCGTGTCCCGACGGAGACCCATCGGTTGGCGGGTCGCGGCGGCACTGAGTGACTGTGGTGCGTTGGATATGCGGTACTGCCGACTCTTGGTGGTTTTGATCTGCGCGGCGTGGGCCGGCTGCGGGACCTCGAAATGGACCGACACCAAACGGTCGGCCACCGAACAGCTGCTCATCTCCGACTCCATGGACCGGGCGGTCAGCCGGCTGAATTTCCGGGCCCTGGCGGGCAAAACGGTCTATCTGGACGCCACGCCGCTGAAGGGTTACACGGACACAAGCTACCTGATCAGTCTGCTGCGGCAGCACATGTTGGCCAGCGGTTGTCTGCTCCGCGACACCAAGGCGGCGGCGGAGTATGTGGTCGAAGCGCGCGTGGGCGCCGTGGGCACCGACCGTCACGAGGTGATGTTCGGCATCCCTGCGGTCAACATCCCTTCGGTGATCCCGGTCACAGGCATCCCTTCGCGAATCCCTGAAATGCCGTTGGTCAAGAAGACGGACTGTCGGGCTGTGACCAAGCTGGCCGTTTTCGCCTACAACCAGAAAACCGGCCAGCCCGTGTGGCAGTCCGGCACCGTGCCGGTGGAGAGCACGGCCAAGGATATCTGGGTCCTCGGAGCGGGGCCGTTCCAGCGAGGCACAATCTACGAGGGGACGAACTTCGCCGGTGACGAGATCAATATCAAGATCCCGCTGATCGACCTGAATAAGAAGGAGCGCGACCGCGTGGCTGTCTGTGACGAAGCCTATTTCGTCGAGCTGGCGGGGCAGCAAGTGGCTTCCAAGGACGCAGGCCAGAGCCGGAAGCCGGGGGCCAAAGCCAGCGCGAAGGGCTCGAAGTCGAAGCAATCGGACGCTCCCGTGGTGCGGGCTTCTCACGAGGGGGCGTCGAAGAGGAGCCCGGCGGAAAGCACACCGGAGGACAAACCGCAGGAGAACAAACCGCAGGAGCCCAAGAAACAGTCCGGGGACCCCCAACGAGAGAAGCCTCCGGCGGGCCAGCCACCGGCCGAAGCCCAGAAGCCATCGACCAGCTCGCCGCAGGCCCCCGATCCGCCCAAGCCGCTTCCCGCGCCGCCCGCAGGGGCCGGCAGGACGGATGCCGCGGCCCAGAACGACCTGTACCCCTGGTGGGCCCGACCGGTCCGGCCAGTCAGCGCCACCCAGTTGCGGTGGCCGTGATCCGTCTCGCTTCCTCTGCGATTCAGACGCAGACACCGCCCACGACACAGCCGCGGGCCCCGCAGCTTGGCTCTCTGAGCCGAGTTTCGCTCTTTGGCCGGTTTCCCTTCCGGGCTCGCAGAGACCAGGCTGCTTCGAAGCGCTCGCCAGCGCGGCGTTTCGCACGCCACAGCCTTTCCGGCGGCCTGTGAAACGGCCGTGCGCGATTGGGCATCAGGATTGGGATTGTAGCAAGTCGGGAAAAAGCGCACAATGGGAATTGCCGCAGATTGCTCGCACCCCGAACACGAGGTTTACAGGAGAGAGTCCCATGGACGATATTGTTCTCAGAATTCCGCGGAAGGACAGGCAGAGGATGGAGAAGAGATGTGGCAAGTGCAAGGACGCCAACCTCAGAACGCGGTACTTGATCATTCTGAACCTGGCGGAGGGGCGGTCGGTGGCGGACACCGCCAGGGCCCTGAAGGTGAACCGGAGCACGGTGTATCGGGTGGCGGCGCGGTTCCGGGAAGGCGG
>DQVB01000349.1 GCA_015661985.1 Planctomycetota bacterium
GGAGGCTCTGGCGGAGATGGCCGAAGCCTTGCGTTTGGCTGGCGACGACGCGGAGTTGGGCGCTCGCCTGGCGGAGATGGAGCACCAGTCGGGCCAGAGCGAACGGGCCGAGCGGACGATTCGAAAGGCCTTGGACATTTCGCCCACGTCGGCCCGAGCGTGGGCCGTCCGAGGCCGGATCCTCCGGGACCGCGGCCGTTTGTCCGAGGCGTTGGCGGCCTACCACCGGGCCTTGGCTTCGGCGCCGAACGACGGACAGATCGCCCTCCAGATCGCAGCCATCTATTTGGAGCAGGGCCGGCCGGAGCGGGCGTTGGCCGCTGCCGAGGGGGCGATGGCCACATCTCCGCCTGGCGAAGAGCCCGCCGAGGCCTTGGTCCTCAGAGCCCGGGCCTGTGTGGCCTTGGGACGATATGGCGAGGCGATCGAAAGCTATTCGGCCGCTTCTCTGCGCCAGCAGCCTTCGGCCGAGCTGTTATACCAGTTGGCCGAAGCCCAGGCCTTGGCAGGCCGAACCCACCAGGCGGCTCGATCGGCCCAGGAGGCCTTGGCGTTGGACCCCGGCCATGGACCGAGCCGGCAGTTGCTCGAGCGGCTTCGCTTGGCCCAGAGCCACGCGCCGGCTGTCTCGCGGTAGACAGACACGATAGCTTTTCCCTGCCCGTTTGACGAGTGGCTGCGAGCGGAGCTTCCAGCCGTGTGGCATACGGCCCTCGCACTGGACAGGGCCCTTTTGGAGCTCGGATCTCCGATCGTAGCTTGGCTCTCCAGGCCGAGGAGGCGTGACAAAACGGCGCCCATTCATACTGAAACACGAAACACTCTTGGGCGAGCAAGAGGGGACGACGTGGCGCTGTCGAACGACCTGTCTGGCAAGCCAAATAGCCAGCAGTCGACCCGGCCCAAGCCTTGCCCAGGGGCTACCGTCCCAAGGGGCCCTTACCGCACCATGGGCAGTAGTCCCAGAAGGTTTTGACCACGCCCCAGCCACAGGAAGGACAGCTATCCCGGCACCCGGGGACCCTCCACCGGCGGCGGATCTTGCGGTGGCACCAGGGGCAGTATCGCATGAAGGGCATCAGCAGGTGGCGGGGGCAAGCGGGGTTGGAGCAGCGGGCCTGGTAGCGCTTGTCCGAATAGTGCCGGTTGACCGGCACTTCGAACCCCGGTCCGTAGCACCAGGGGCAGTATGTCCAATCGAGTTTCATGCCGCGACCGCACCGCGGGCAGTTGGCCGGAAAACGCGTGGGGTGGCGATGGACGGCTCGTGGGGCGCCGCACCAAGGGCAGGCGTGCATCGGTTCGGACACGGGGCCTCGGCAGCGGGAACACCGGAAGCGGGTCTCCAAGAGCCGGCCGTATTGCCGCTGGAACTGTTGCCAGCGAACGGTCTGCCAATCGCGCGGTGCGGCGGCCCGGTTGGCCTTGCGGCGTCGTTCGGCGTGGCGGCGCAGCAGGCGGGGTTTGATCCGGCCGAAGGCGTTGCGCATCTGTTCGGCGTCTCGGAACCGGCGGTGGGCATGGAACTCCATGGCTCGGCGCACCAGCGCCACCAGGTCCGGGTGGGCCTTGCGGCGGAGTTTGGCGTAGCCGGGCGGCGGCCAGCGGTAGGGCCACTCGGGCAGCACCCCGGTCAGCATGCGATAGAGGATCAGCCCCAGGGAGAAGACGTCGGAGCGAAAAGAAGGCTTGCCCATGGCCTGCTCGGGGGCCACGTACCCCAGGGTTCCCCAGCCGGAGCCTTCCACCGTGCGCCGGGCCACCTTGGCGATGCCGAAATCGGCCAGGCGGACCCGGTTGCCGTCGAAGAGGATGAAGTTCTCCGGCTTGATGTCGCAGTGGATGACGCGGTTCTGGTGGGCATAGGCCACGGCTTCGAGCATCTGCTCGGCCAGCTGGACAAAGGTGCGCAGTGACATCCGCCTTTGCATCCGTTCGGCCAATGTCTCTTTGCCCAAGGGAAAAGCGATGACCAACTGGGAGTCGATCATCGTAGCGTCTTTGACGGGGAGGATGTTGACGTGATCCAGGCGGGCGGTCAGACGAACCTCCTCGCGGAAGTCCTGGAGCATTTCCGCAGTGAGCAGATGGGCGTGAGGCACTTTCAGTGCCACCCGGACGCCCTCGATGGTGTCCAGGGCTTGATAAACGTTGGCGAACGGGCCTTCGGCCAATCGCCGTTCGATGAGGTACTTGCCCAGCTTTTGTCTGGCTCGCAGCATCTCTCCCCCGGGGCGAGAAGGACCGCGCCTTCGCCGACGGGCCCGATATCCGCTGCGAATCGCCGGGCCAGCGGCGATCGCGACAAGCCACCCTGAGACGATCTTGCCTCTCTGCCCGCGGCGCGTCAACCGGTAGCGGCAACCCTGGTTGGGATGGTCCTTGAGGTGGGCCAAGCGAATCGCCCTTCTGCGACAGCCAGATCGCCCATCCGAGGGCCAGCCATCCGGGAATCAGCTTCCCTGTTGGGAATCGGACGAGGGGGCCGCGTCCCAGCCGTCATCCAGCGGCAGAGTGTCTTCGTCCCCCGTTGCCTTGTCGACCGGCTCGTCCAACACCGAATCGCTTTGGCTGGCCAGCGGGTCCTGGGCGTTGGTCACCATCCGCGCCGCCACCACCGTCACGTTGTCCGTCCCGCCGCCCTGGTTGGCCAACGCTATCAGCTCCCGACACGCTTCTTCGGCCCGCGAGGAGTCGGCCAGCACACGGTGGATCATCTCGTCCGTCACGTGCTTGGTCAATCCATCGGTGCACAACAGGAGCCAGTCGCCCGCCTGGAGGGAAAAGACGGCCACCTCGGGCTCCAACAACGGCGACGGCCCCCCCACGACGTTCCACAGGGCGTGGCTGAGCCACGAATGCTCAGCCGCCTTGGGGCTCATCAGGCCGTCTTCCACACATTGCTGGGCAATCGTGTGGTCTCGCGTCATCTGGGCCAGCTGGCCGCAGTGGAGCTGATAGCAGCGGCTGTCGCCCACGTGGGCCAAATAGCAGTGGGGCCACGCGAGGTACGCCATCGTCAGCGTGGTACCCATGCCGTACCGATCGGGGCACCGAGCCACGTCTTCCAGGATCCGGGCTTGGCAGACCCCCATGGCCCGTTTCAGCTCCTCCAACAACGCCTCGTCCGACAACCGCCCGCGGGTCGCCCACGGCCCCAGCCGGTCCAGCAGAGAGGCGGCCAAACAGTCCACGGCGATCGTGCTGGCCCGATCCCCCGACGCATGCCCCCCCATGCCGTCGGCCACCACCAGCAGCTTCCCGGCGCCGGCGGCCTCCTCCTCCGGCTCGTCTGCCCTATCCAGGCTGCTCTGGCGGACGCGCAATGAACCGCTGACGTCGGCGATCAAGAAATGGTCCTGGTTGGTCGGGCGGACTCGCCCCCGATGGGTCAAGCCATAAGCGTCGACCTTGCCGATCATGATGAGCCTTCCGGGCCGAATGGCGGCGGATTCAAGCCCCACTCGGATTCTACCACCGCGGCGGGCCGGGGAACAGCCTGTGGGCCGACGGCCGAGAGCCCCCCGGGGCCGGCCCGTCCGACCCCTGGCGGGCTTGCCGTCCGCCCCGGTTGGCCGGATACTTGAACGATTCACCTCGCATCCCCGTTCGGCTTCGGCGGCTGCGCCCCACACCCGCCACCGCCGCCGGAAGCCGGCGCTGGCCACCAGCGCGTGGCGGCTGGCAGCGAGGGCCGGACTCGAGCTGGCTGGTGTGGAGCGAAGGCCGACGCCCCATGGCCCACGCTTGCCGCAGACGATCGTCACGCCGGCGGCGCCACGACGAGGACCATGGCAAGGGGCCGCGTTTTCCGCCGGAGACAGTCGCCGGACGGGACGAGGAAGCAGTGGCGAACGCAGGTGGCCCGGGTTTCCGCCCAGTGGAATCGAGGAGCTAGAAGTGCAAAGGTTCATGTTCAAGTCGAAGATCCACCGAGCCCGGATTACCGGGACCGAATTGCATTACGAAGGCAGCCTCTCCATCGACCGCCAACTGATGGAGGCGGCCGATATCCTGCCGGGTGAACAGGTCCAGGTGCTCAACCTGAATAACGGAGCCAGACTGATCACCTACGCCATCGAAGCCGAAGCGGGTTCGGGCACCCTCCGGCTCAACGGCGCCGCCGCACGGCTCGGGGCGGTGGGCGATCCGGTCATCATCCTCACCTACTGCGCTGTGTCGGAGGAAGAGGCGAGGCGCTGGCAGCCCAAGGTGGTCCAAGTGGACGAGGCGAACCGCGTGGTCAGCGGAGGGTAAGGAATCGGCCGACGACATGGCACGTCGTGTCCCTTTCACAGCCAAAGGGCGAAGCATATTCCCCAACGTTCGAGAAAGGAAACGTAGGATGGGCATTCGTGCCCGACAATCATGGGCTCGACCGGCGACTCCGGCCGGTGCGGCAAAACGCACATTCTGTGACATCTACGATGCCCAGGCTATTGCGACTTTTGTGCCGCTTGTGACGGACAGGAATGTCCATCCTGCCGTGCCGGTTTGCAACGCCGGGGTATTGTGGCAGGACAAGGTCGGCCGCCGGCGAGGCTTGGGCCGGCGGTGACCCAGGCCGAGCGGGCTGGCGGCTGGCCCGCGGCTTTTTTCTCGATCGATCTACGCTGCGGGAGACATCCTTGTGGAACCGACGGCGGTCGTTTTCCAGAAACTGGCCGTGGCGCTGTTGCTGGGCCTGTTGGTGGGTCTGCAGCGCCAGCATGCCGCCTCGGGGATCGCCGGATTGCGCACCTTTCCCTTGATCACCGTATTGGGGGCTGTGACGGGTTGGCTGGCGAACGAACTAGGCGGCTGGGTTGTGGCGGCCGCCATGTTGGGCATCGCCGCGGTGCTGGTGTTTCCCAATCTGGTGCGGATCCGACGGGCCGATCCGGACCCTGGGACGACCACCGACGTGGCCGTGTTGCTCATGTATTCAGTGGGCGCCCTGCTGGCTCTTTTGCCCCGGGAACAGATGGGCGTGCCGATCGTCATCGGTGGCGGCGTGGCGGTGTTGCTCCAGTTCAAGATGGAGATGCATCGCTTTGTGGAGAAGCTGGGAGACCGCGATCTGCGGGCGATCATGCAGTTCGTGCTTGTCACCTGCATCGTCTTGCCCGTGTTGCCCAACCGGGATTTCGGCCCAACGGGCCTGGAGGTGTTCAATCCGTTCAAGACGTGGCTGATGGTCGTGCTCATCGTGGGGATGAGTCTGAGTGGGTACATCACGTACAAGTTCCTCGGCCGGGACGCGGGCATTCTGTTGGGCGGGATCTTGGGGGGCGTGATCTCCAGCACGGCGACCACGGTCAGCTATGCGCGGCGGGCGCGGGAGGATCCGGGCCAGACCCGTGCGGCGGCGATCATCATCATGATCGCTTCCACGGTGGTCTTCCTGCGGGTGCTGGTGGAGATGGCCGTGGTGGCCCCGGCGTTCTTCTTCCAGGCCGCCGCGCCCGTGTTGCTGGTCATGGGCCTGTGTCTGGTTCCTTCGCTGGTGCTCTGGTACCAGGTGCGGCGGGAGCCGAGCCGGATGCCGGAGCAGGCGAATCCCACCCAACTGAAATCGGCGTTGGTCTTTGCCGCCATGTACGCTGTGGTCCTGTTTGCCCTGGCCGCGGCCAGGCAGTACTTGGGTGGCCAGGGCCTCTATCCGGTGGCCGTCCTCTCCGGGCTGACGGACATGGACGCCATCACTCTGTCCACGGCGCACATGGCGCGGACCGATCCGCAAGTGTTCCGTGTGGGCTGGCGGCTGATCGTGGCTGCTTCCCTGGCCAACATGGTGTTCAAAGCGGCCGTGGTGGCGATGATCGGCCATCGCCAGCTGCTCGGGCGGGTGTGCGTGCTGTTCGCCTTACCGCTGGCCGGGGGACTGGCGCTGGTGCTGCTCTGGCCCTGGTGAACTCGCACCGGGACTACGCGTCGAGCAGCTGGCCATAGAGCCGCGCATAGCGATCCACCATCCGCTCGACGCTGAAGTGATCCCGCATCCGCTGGCGGGCGGCTTCACCCAGGCGGCGAGCCAAGGGGCGGTCGTCCAGCAGGTTGTTCGTATGGCCGCACAATTCACGGCGGCAGGCCACACCGGGCGGTACCAAGAACCCGGTCTGGCCGTGGATCACCAGGTCACGGGTGCCGGGGATGTCCGTGGCCACCACGGGCACCCCGCAGGCCATGGCCTCCATGATGGCATTGGATTGGCCTTCGTAGGCGCTGGTGGACCAGAGCACGTCGAAGTGCGGCATCAGGCGGGGTACGTCGTCGCGGTGCCCGAGGAAGTGCACCTTGTCGCGGATCCGCACCTGGTCCCGGAACTGGCGGAGGCGCCGGTGGTGCGGCCCGTCGCCGATGATCAGCAGGTGGACATCATCGCGGATCACCTTCAGCAGGTCGGCAGCCCAGATGGCATGCTTGATCTGTTTCTGGGGCCAGAGGCGCCCGACCACGGCCACCAGCCGGCTTTCGGGCGGCAGGCCCAATTCGGCCAGGATCTCTTGGCGCGTCGTCGAAACGGGCGGGGCTGGCGGTACGCCGTTGGGAATCACCTCGAACTTCTCGGCGGGCAAACCATGGCGGACGTAGAAATCCCGCACCCCGGCACTGACCGCCACGATCCGTGTCGTGTCCCGGGCCAAACGCCGGTCGATCGTCAACTCCAGCCATCCCTTCCAGGGATCGACGCATCGCTCGCAGGCCACCAGCCGCTTGACCCCGCAATCCAGCGCCGCCCGACGCCCGTAGGCGTTGGCCGCAAAGATCCACGTCTGCACCAGATCGGGACGGCGACGATCGATCTCGTGGCGCAGCCGCCAGTAGGCCTGGGGGTCGACGCGCCACCGTTTGCCGATCACGACCACCGGGATCGCGGACTCCTCCAGCTCGGCCCGCAGCGGCCCGGCACGCGTGAGCACACACACGTGCACATCGAACTGGTCACGCGGCAGGCCACGCACCAGCAGGCTCATCTGCTTTTCGGCGCCGGCCCGGTCCAGCGATGGGATGATGTGCAAGATCCGCTTCATCACGTCCGACCATACCCCACACAGTTGGAAACTTCGGCTTGGGTCGTTTTGGCCCCTTTCCGGGTGACAGCCGCCGGAAGTGGATCGTTCGTACTCCCGCCCTTGGGCGGAATGATCATCCACCGTTTGCCGGCCCACCATCCACCTAAAGGCGGTACTGCAAACGGAGCAACAGCTTGCTTCGCTCCCAGGCTGTTACCCGGTTCTGGACCATGCCGAGACTTCCATAGCCGAAAAAATCGTGGAAGCCCGGCGGCTGGACGCAGCCCTACTGGGGCTCGCCCCCGAAATCCTCGGGTTCCAGCGAGGCTACGTACGGCAGGTTCCGATACATATCGTTATAATCCAGGCCGTAGCCGACGACGAACACGTTGGGGATGTCAAAGGCGACGAAGTCCGGCTCCATGGGCACCTGGCATCGGTCCCGCTTGCGGAGAAGAACGGCGGTGCGCACCTCGGTCGGCCCCAACGCTTCGATCTGCGGCACCAGCTGCCAGAGGGTGTGGCCGGTGTCGAAGATGTCGTCCACCAACAGCACGCGCCGTCCTTCGAGGCCCGAGCTGAGCGTTTCCACGTTAATCTCCAAAGCCCCCGGTTGAGTGGCGTTGTGCCGGTAGCTCCTGGCCTGGACCAACTCGACACGGAGCGGCAAGTCGAGCAGGCGGATCAGGTCGGCCAACAACACAACACTGCCGATCAATACGCCGACGATCGTCAGCGGGCTCCCCTGATAGAAGGCCTGGATGTGATCGGCCATGCGGCGGATCCCCTGCTGCAGACGGTCGGCGTCCAACAGTGTTTTCATCGGCTGTCAGGTCCCTGGATGAATTCAAACGACGGGCTGCCGATCACCTTCAGATGGTTACGCGAGGGCCAGTACTGAATCTTCTGAGCAGTGGCCTTCGAGCGTGGTCCACCTGGGCGGGGCTCATAAAACAGCTCGGCGTTCACCCGGCCATCGCCTTCCAGGACCAGCAGGTCCTTGGCTTCAGCGAAGGTAATCCGCACCGCGCGGGCCGTGAACTGCTCTGCTTCCACCAGGGCGTTGCCCTGGGCCTCCAGCTCCACCGAGGGCTCGCCCGTGGTGGGCATCCGCATCTGGCTGACCGTCAGCTGGCGGCAGCTGACCAACACCGCACCGGCAGCCAGCACGCCCGGGTCGTCTGGATCCAGCGCCTGGTCCCAAGCGTCCACGGGCCCGTAGATGCACCGCACCTGGTTGTCGAAGGTCAGTTTCTGGTGGCGGAGGTTGCCCGTCACGGCCCGCTGGAATCGAACCTTGAGGTACGTCAGTCGGTGGTCGGGCGAAGGTGCTTGCCGGGCCGCGGGCGCGCCGGGGCGCCGCCCCAGGGGGATGGCCA
>DQVB01000752.1 GCA_015661985.1 Planctomycetota bacterium
CGCTACGTGCTGCCGTACAGCCGCCAGCTCATTGAAGCGGTGGAATCGACCGCACCGGTCATCCATTTCACCACCGGCAACCCCGCGTTGTTGCCTTTGGTTCGCCGAGCGGGTGGGCAAGTGGTCGGCGTGGATTGGCGCACCCGGCTCGATGACGCGTGGAAGAACATCGGCTACGAGCGGGCCATTCAAGGGAACCTGGACCCCATGGTCCTTCTGGATGGCCCGGAGCTGATTCGCCAACGCACGGGGGAAGTGATCGAGCAGGCCGCGGGCCGACCTGGCCACATCTTCAACCTCGGACACGGTGTGCTGCCGCAGACGCCCGTGGAAAACGTCCGGCTGCTGGTCGAGACGGTCAAAGAGCTGGGCGCCCGCCGATCCGCTGCCGATTGATCCACTCGTCCCCGGGAACTTTGGCGCAGCCCGAAACTGATTGCTCCGGACCTCGGCTGGCGGACCGGTCGGGTTTCACCGATCAGATCTCAAAGCCGTCCACTTCGCGATAGGCTCGGATCACCGCTTGTTCGCCTTCGGCACCTGGTCTTGAATTCCCGTGCTCCATGCCCAGGATACCCGAATAGCCCTTCTGGTAGATGTGTTTGAAGATATTCTTGTAGTTGATCTCCCCGGTGGTGGGCTCCTTGCGGCCTGGGTTATCGCCGATCTGGAAGTAGGCGATTTCATCCCATGCTTTGTCCATATTGGGGATGAGGTTTCCTTCGCTGATCTGTTGGTGATAGAGGTCGTCGAGGACCTTGCAGGAGGGGCTTCCCACGGCCTTGCAGACGAGATACGCTTGGGCAATCTTCGTCAGAAACAGCCCCGGGTGATTGGCCCACCAATTCAGCGGCTCCAGCACCATGATCAACCCGGCCGGTTCGCAGACCTCGCACATGACCTTGAGGTTTTCGATGCAGTTGGCCGTCTGGTAGTCCATTTCCAGTTTCTGGCTAACGTTGCCCGGAACCACGGTGGTCCACGTGGCCCGTACCCGTTTGGCGCACTCGACGGCCTGTTTCATCGCGGCGCGCAGATGGTCTTGATACTCCCGTGACGTATCGGTCACGAACCGATCGTCTCCGAACCCAGAGAAGCTGACGAAGACGCCCATCTGCATGCCCAGTTTTTCCATCGTGCGGGCGATCTTCTCCTGGAGCTCCACCGGCTTCTTCATCATGCCGTTGTCCTCCCAGGCAGTGAAACCCTGGTCGGCGGCGAATTTGAGCTGGTCGATCGGGTCCTTTCCTGCCGAGTGCCGGAACATGCCGAAATGGGGCGCGTACTTCAGTTTGAACGCCGGGCGTGAGGCGCATGTGGCCTGGGCCGCGGCGGCTGCGGTGCTGGCAATGGCAGCTGAAGTGAGGAACGTTCTACGGTTCATCGTTCTACTCCTTTGCGAGCTGATGGGGGGCATCGGTCTCCCGGCATAGCGGTTCGCCCCCGGGAGGGACGGCAAGATGCGATCTGTATTGGCTGATCGAGAGCGGATCCAGCTTACCGCGGCGGTGTGCTGCGGGCAAGTTGCTCGGTTCAGGCTTCCCCGAGGATCTCTTCCAAGATCGGTGGCCGGCGCCCGAACCGCCGGCGGAATTCGTCCCGTGTGGGCGCCAACCGTGTCCTGAGTTTCACGTCATGGTGCAGAGCGATGTCGGCCAGCCGGTGTTCGAGGAACGGGTTGGCGAACCGCTCCAGCACCGTGCGGGCGAATGGCTCGGGTTGTTCGGTGCGTCCTTCCAAGACGGGCACGATCTCCTCGAACAGAAGCGACTCCAGCCAGGGGCGAATCCGCGGATCCTCGACCGCTTGGCGTACCGTCTGGATACCCATGGGCATCGCCTTGGCCACCAAGGCTGTGTGGGCGCCGTTCAGGATGCGTACCTTGCGCAGGTGGTACGGCCCCAGATCGTCCACCGTGTCCACCGACGGATGGTCGCCGACGGGGCCTGGATGGCCCTCCACCAACCACAAAGCGAAGGGCTCGGCCACGGCCGCCAGAGGATCTGCGGCCAGCGGGTCGTCCGGCGCCGGGGTGGCCACGATCCGGTCTACCAGCGTATTGGACCAGCGGCACGCGTTGTGGATCCAATCTACAAGATCGACCGCAAGGCCCCAGATGCCGGCCAGCCGGAGCACCAGTCCGCTCAGCCTCACCGCGTTCTGCTCCAACAGCTCGCAAGGTAGCACCGTCACGGCGGGCAAGCCTGCTTCGTAGCGAGCCTTCAACACCTGGAGCAGCTTGCCCGGAAAGGATCGCGGAGGCGCGTCGGCCGGCCGGTCGATCGAGTCGACGGCATATCCGGCTTCCGTGGCGTTGGAGATGACAAGCTCGAGCGAATCGAGGCGAGCCACCTCCAGCACCTCGGGCCATTCCTTCGATGCAGCCAGTGCCCGACTGATGCTCTGGACCTCCACTACCCGGTCTACCAGCCGGCCGGCTTCCCGTCCCCGGATGGCCACCCGATAACGCCCACCCTGCCGGTTGAGCTGTTCGGCCCGTTCGGTCCCCGTCGACTGCACCGCCACCACCCGGCCAGCCGCCGCGCGGCCTTCGTTCAACTCGTGGATGAACAAGTCGGCGAAGGCCCGGAGGAACTTCCCCGTACCGAACTGGAGCACCGTTATACCGAGGCACCCATCCACAGCGAAAACCGTTTGTGCGTTGAAAGGAGGAGCCGGCCTTGTCCCAAAGCTACTGTCCTCACCGCCCGCTGCCAAGCGGCCGGCAACACCAGGGCGCGCTCGCCATGGCCGGGCACCGGGAAAGGGGCCGCGCCACATGGTCCGTGGAGCCTCTGGCGAGCGATCACGGTTGGCGAGATTCGATTTCCAAGCGTACGCGACCCGGCGGTTCGCCCTCGACACCGGCGGGCGACTCAGGCCACTCCAGCACCAGGGCCAGCCTGTTGTGCGGTCCGAGCCGGCCGGTGATTTCAAACCGCTGAGGCCCGGGGCCCGGCACCAACCGTCCCAACGGCGTGCCGTTGAAGTGCATCACCCCCTGGCCGGCCAAATCCTCAACCACCACCCAAACCCGCTCGTTCGGCCCTAATCCCGTGGGGCAGTTGAAACGGCGAGTAAAACAGACCCGTGGCGGCTGGCCGTCTATCTCCCAAGGCCTCCGCAATCGAATCCGGTGTACCGCCATGGGAAGATCTCCCTGCCGGAGCGGTCGATCACTCGACCAGGGCGAAGGCCCTTTTCATGGCGGCCGCCGTGGCGGCCACGGCCTCTTCGTCCGGCATGGCGTTCAGCCTCCGATTGAACGGCTCGGCGCGCACCGGGCCGTCGTAGCCGATCGCAACCAGCGCGCCGAGGAAGACTTTCAAATCGATCACGCCGGTAGCCGCGGGTAGCTCTCGGCGGTTGTCCTGTTGCTGATCGACCGGAATGCCGGCCGGTGCGTCGTTCAGGTCGCAGGCCACTACATCCCGATTCGAAAGGCTCAGGAGGTCCGCCCCGGTCTCTCCGGCGGTGTACCAATGCCAGCTGTCGAGCACCAGCCCTACGTTGTCCCGTCCGATCTCGGCGATCAGTTCTTTCATTTCGGCCATGGTGTGGATAAACGGGTAGCGGCCGGCCGTCCACGAGGTTTTGGGGCCCACGTACTCCAGTCCCAAGCGCTGGCCATGGTCGCCCAGGATGCGAGCGACCTGGCGGAGCCTCGCGGCGTGCTGGCGGAAATTGGCCAGGTAGGTGAGCTGGCCATGGCGCGGCGAGATCCACGTGCCCACGCGGCTGGCTCCGGCCCGCTCCAGCGCCCGCGCCAGATCCGGCAGCCGCCGCATGCCCTTGCCAAACGTGGCTTCGTCGGCCCGGAAGTTCACGGGCAGCCCTGCGGCACCCCAGGCCAGCCCCTTGGCGTGGAGCTGGCCGACCAACTCTTCCAGCTCGCCGGGGCCGAGGCCGGCCAAATACGCCGGAAGCGGTTCCACGGACTCGAAACCGTAGCGGTGGGCCAGCTCGATGGCCCGGCGCTGATCGGCTCGCACACCGATCGCCCCGCACCGCAGGTCCATGGTGAACTTCCGCCGTGGCCTGGCCCCTGTTTCCGCGGCGCCGGCCACCAGAGAGGCGCCCACAAAGCCGGCTGCCGAACGCAACCATGCGCGTCGAGTTGGGCGTTCCATTTGTCCTTCTCCCGGGAAAGGTGTCTTCGTTGTCGGCGGCGCGCGGTCAATCGTATCAGCACAGCCTGGCGTGAGCAAATCCGGTTGTCTTCAACCGCTGTCTTGCCCGGAGGCAGAGTCCACGGGCCTGTACAGATGGCCGCCCTCGGCGCGGAACTGGGCGGCTTTTTGTTTCAGTCCGTCAGCCAGCGCCTCCCGGGGGTCCAGGCCACGGCTTTCCGCGAACCGGCGGACCTCTTGAGTGATCTTCATGCTGCAGAAATGGGGCCCACACATGCTGCAGAAGTGGGCCAGACGGCCCGCTGGGCCTGGGAGCGTCTCGTCGTGGTACTGCCGAGCCCGTTCCGGATCCAGGGCCAGGTGGAACTGATCATCCCAGCGGAATTCGAAGCGGGCTGCCGACATGGCGTCATCCCAGGCCCGGGCGCCCGGGTGTCCCTTGGCCACGTCGGCCGCGTGGGCCGCGATCTTGTAGGCGATCATCCCCTCCTTGACATCCTCTTTGTTGGGCAGGCCGAGGTGCTCTTTCGGCGTCACATAGCAGAGCATGGCCGCTCCCTGCCAACCGATCAGGGCCGCTCCAATCGCCGAGGTGATGTGGTCGTAGCCTGGGGCGATGTCGGTGACCACGGGTCCCAACGTGTAGAACGGCGCATCGCCGCAGGCGGCGATCTCTCGCTCCACGTTCTCCCGGATCATGTCCAAGGGCACGTGGCCCGGCCCTTCGATCATCACCTGCACGTCGTACTCGGCGGCGATGCGGGCCAGTTGGCCGAGCGTTTCCAGTTCGGCGAACTGGGCCTCGTCGTTGGCATCAGCCAGGCACCCCGGGCGGAGTCCGTCGCCCAACGAGACGGCCACGTCGTACCGGCACAGCTCTTCACAGATCTCGCGGAAATGCGTGTACAGGAAGTTCTCCTTGTGGTGGGCCAAGCACCACTTGGCCAAGATCGAACCGCCGCGAGAGACGATCCCGGTGACACGGCCCGTCGTCAGGGGGATGTGCTGGAGCCGCAGCCCGGCGTGGATGGTCATGTAATCCACCCCCTGCTGGGCCTGCTGGAGGAGCGTTTCCATGAACTGCTCGAAGGTCAACTCTTCCGGCTTGCCGCCGGCCTTCTCCAAAGCTTCGTAGATGGGCACCGTGCCTACGGGCACAGGCGAGTTGCGGAGGATCCATTCGCGCGTGGCATGGATGTCCGCGCCGGTGGAGAGGTCCATGACCGTGTCGGCACCCCAGCGCACGGCCCATTGCAGCTTCTCCACCTCCTCGTGGATCGACGATGAAACGACGGAATTGCCGATATTGGCGTTTACCTTCACCAGGAATTTGCGGCCGATGATCATCGGTTCGCTTTCCGGGTGATTCGGATTGGCGGGGATGATCGCCCGGCCACGGGCCACCTCGTCCCGGACCATCTCGGGATCCACGCTCTCCCGCAAGGCGACGAACTCCATTTCCGGCGTGATGATACCCTGGCGGGCATACCACCGCTGCGTGATCGTCCTCGTGCCGCGGAGCACGCGCCGGCGTCGCATGGGTCCCGGGATCCTTTCCAGCTCCGGCCCGCGGTAGCCAGGCTCGATCCACTCCACGTCGCCCCGCGCCTGAATCCATCCGTCGCGCAACGCCGGCAGACCCCGTCGCACGTCCTCCGTGCACGGACCGCTGGTGTCATACAAGTACAACGGCTCGCTCCGGCCGCTCAGCATCACCTTCCGGGCCGGGACGCGGATCCCCCCGGGACCTTCCAGGTATACCTTTTCCGAACGCGGCGTCGGCGCAGCCTCGCCGCTCGACCGCTGCGCATCAGCTGCTGCCCAGCTGCTGGTTGGATCACTCATCGAAGCAACTCCCGTGATAGGGACGGCGGGATGTTCACTCGCTCAGCTCGCGCCGGGCCCGAAAACCGAATGCCAAACCCTGGGCGGAGCCATGCGAAGAACCATCCCCAAGGCCCCCGCCTCCCTGCGTCCGGAAAGATCCCGGGCCGCCTCTTTTCCGCAGGATTTCAAAGGACCGCCCGGCGAGGTGCCGCAAAAGGGAAGGGCCGAACAGACAGGCGGGCCGCACGAAGAGCGGACGCTTGCCGGCCGGGATGGGTCTCCGCAAGCGCCCCTTCCGCGGTCCGGTCCTCCCTACGCTGGCATTACCCAGGTCAGGTTCGAAGGGTCTGTTCTCAGCCTCGCGGCACCCCCGCGGACCGTCTGAATATCACTGCTACCATCTTACCGCCCCCGGCCCTGTCGGTACAGCCCGGCCGGCGGAGAGCTCCGCCCCAGGCACCCTTCCCGCTCGGTTCGCCGCCGCGGCAACGCTTCAAAAGACCAGGAGCACGACCGAGCCGATCGCCCCGGCGGCGGCCAGATAGTAGACCGTGGGAATCAGTGTTTTTCGGATCACCAGCCCTTCGCGACCGAACAGTCCCACGGTCGCCGCCGCGGCCACGACGTTGTGGATGCAGATCATATTGCCGGCCGCCCCACCCACAGCCTGGAGGGCCACCACGAACATGGGCTCCAGCCCAATCTGCCGGGCCACCTGGAATTGGAACAACGAGAAGGTCATGTTGCTGATCGTGTTGCTGCCCGCCACAAAGGCCCCCACCGCCCCGATCACCGCCGAAAAGGCAGGCCAGGCCCGCCCGACCAAATCAGCCACGGCCAGCGCCAACGCCTGGGGCATGCCGGGCAAACATGCCGTGTTGTGGTCCGAATAGATGAAAACCTGCACCATGGGCACGGCAAAAACGATCGCTACCGCGGCGCGCCGCACGGCAGCCAGCGCCTCGACCTGCGCAGCCAGGAACCCAGCCCAATGCATCCGGTGCAGGATGGGACAAACCAGAACGACCATGAGGAACACGGTCCCCGGCAGCTTCAACGGCGTCGTGGCGATGTCCACACCCGTACCGAACACGTCCAACCAGCGGATCGTGGTACGCTGGAAAAAGCCCGCCATGGCCGGCGGCACACGTGTGGCCACCAGCAGCCCAGCCACCAGCAGATAAGGGAGCCACGCCATGGCCAGCGACATCGGTCGCCCGGGCGGGTCGTTCTGGGATGGCGGGAAATCGCTCCGCCACTCCCCTGGCCAATCGGGCGACGGCGGGAAATCCCAGACCTGACGGGGCTGCAGCCAACCGGATCGTGTCACCGTCACCGTCACGGCCAACGCGATCAGGCCGCCCACCAGTGACGGGAACGCCGGCCCCAACAGGACACCCAGCAGGACGTAAGGCACGGTGAATGCCAAGCCGGCGAACAGGGCGAAGGGCCAAACGGCCAGGCCTTCGCGCCACGATCGCTTGGCGCCGAAAAACCGTGTCAGCAGGCAAACCATCGCCAAGGGGATCAACGTCCCGATCACCGCATGCACCACCGCCACCCGAGCCCCTATCAAAAGCAGCAACTCCGTGAAACTCTGGGGCCCGCCCGGAGCGGCCACGAAGCTATCGACGATCGACTGGTCCTCCAGGCCTCGCCGCACTCCGATCAGGATCGGCGTGCCCACGGCCCCGAACGAAACCGGCGTGCTCTGAATCACCAGCGCCGAAACGACTGCAGCCATGGGGGGAAAACCCAGGATCACCAACAGAGGCCCCGCCACGGCCGCCGGCGTCCCGAAGCCAGCCGCTCCCTCCATGAACGCCCCAAAGGCCCAGGCCACAATGATCGCCTGGATCCGCCGATCCGGCGAGATCCGGCGAAACCCGTTGCGGATAGCCGCCACCGCCCCGGAATGCTTCAACACGAACAAGAGCGACAAGGCGCCCCAAACGATGTACAGCAGTTCGCCGGCGATCACCAACCCCCGCAGACCAGCGGCGACCATGCGCAGACAGGGCACCTGCCAGTAGACCGCGGCCAACAGGACGGTCAGCCCGAAGCCCACGGGCATCGTCCGCGCCGCCGGCCAACGCCACAGAACCAAAAGCAGGAACACCACTACCAAAGGTGCAATCGCAATCAGTGCAGACATCAAACCGGCTTTCACAGAGCGTGGTCGTCGGAAGTCGGCGTACGCGGTCCGCTGAATCCCCGTGGGCGATTCGGCGGGTGCGGCGCAGCATCTAGCGCCGCACTCGTGGGTTTCGAGCATGTGGATTTCGGATTAGATGCTTGTTTCGTGCTTTCGTCCTTCGTATTTCGGATTTTCGCCCGCGCCGTCCATCGCGCAAATGCGCACGCTCGTTCCGGTGCCCACGCCCCGTGCCCGCCGCCCTCACCGTCACACTCGCCGCTACGCGGGCTCCCCCCCGTAGGCCGCCCCCTCGGAACCCGGCGGCAACCGGCAGGGACCGCCCGGATACGCCATGATCCCGGGGCCAAGGCACCCGTTCGCGCCGGTCTCCTTTTCGTTCAATCTCCAAGGCAGACCAGCGAACCGTCCTTGAGGCTCACGAACAACCGTCCCTGCGCGGCGGCCATGCCGTCGAAGACGGGCATGGCGGGAAGGGGAATCTCGGAGATCGTCCGGCCGTCATCGGTGCCAACGACACGCAGCTTCACGCCGCGGTGGCCGAGGAAAGCGGCAAGCGCTTCGGACTGGTTGAGAAACGCCAGCCGCTGGGGATCCTTCCGGCCCACGTCAACCGGTCCGGCCACGGCCAACCGCCGTTGGCCCAGCACCATGGCCCGCACGATGAGCGATTCGGGATCGGACCACCGGAATGGGATTGGGGTCGCTTTCGCCCGGCCCCTCCGCACCTGTTTCCCGCTGACCGGAGGCCCGCTGCGGTCCCGGCAGAACAGGTGGTACACGTCCGCCCGATGGCCCACCGGCCCTGCGGAAACGGATCGCCGCCCATAGCCATAGACGGACTTTTCGTCGAAGCAAAGGATACGCCCGAAGGGGAACGCCTGGGCCGCATTGGCCCAGCCGCCCCAACCCGCCCCCGGCATCCCTTCGCCCAGGACCCAATACGTGCGCACGAACCACACCTCGTCCAACAGGCCCGTGATGGAGAACAAGTGCGGTTGGCTCTGGTCGGTCCGCCGTCCTGTCCGGTCGAAGGCGAAATACTTCAAATAGACCCGTTCGCCGTCACCGGTGAGAACGTCCGAGGTGGTTCCTTCCATGTTGAAGCGGGCTTCGGGCACCAACTGTTGGCCCGTCTCCGGGTCCAGATGGGAAAGCACGGTGCGGGCCCGTTGTTTCCCGGTGACCGGGTCGATCGCGTAGAGCACGATCCCCCCGTCCAGGTACGACGACCGGCCCGCGGTGACATACAGCGTGTCGTTCTGAACGAGCACAGCGCCATGGACCGGCCACGTCGATTCCAGCTGGCCCTCCACGCCGACGAGCCGTTCGGCCGGGGCAGCGCGAAACCGCCATGCCAAGTCGCCCGTAGCGGCGCCGAGGGCGTAGACCCATCCGTCGGCCGACCCGAACAGAACCGAACCGCGGTGGATCGTCGGTGAGCTGTCCACGCGACCACCGGCGGTGAAGCGCCAACGCACCCGGCCCGTGCGGGCATCCAGAGCGTACACGGTATGGGCATCGACCGAGGCAACGTAGACGGTCCCGCGGGCGACGACCGGCTGGGTGAGCCGGCCACCAAGCTCCACGGTCCATGCCCGCTTGGGGTTGGCCGGTATGGGACAAGTGGCCCTGCCGCTGCGTGTGGGGTCGTGGCGGTACATGGGCCAGTCGTCCTCGGCCGCGCGCGGCTCAACCACTTCGCCGTAAAGACGGCCCTTCTCCAACACGGGCTCCTCCGGCAAGGGCATCTTGGCCCCAGGGCTTTTCGCCGTTGCCGCGGCAAAGAACCCCGGCACTTTGACGGTCAAGAAACATGCGCACGCGTCCGGGGGTGCGTAGAGCAAGCCGTGGGCCGGGATGATGCCGTACTGGCACGTGCCGCGGATCCAGCTGTTGTTGCTCAGCCACCCGCGTTGGAGGCTGATCACCTCCACCCCCGACTTGCTCGTCAAGATGAACCGTTCGGTCGCCTTGTTGCGGTAGCAGCGGGGGTGGGTCATTCCCACACGGGGCCCCGCCGTGTTGAGCTGTTTGGCCAGTTCGCCGGTCAGGAGGTCCAGGCCCTTGAAGCTGGGACCGACCCAGACGATGCGCCCGATGACGAAGACGTCGACCGGCGAGTTGTACCCTTCTCGGCACTCGGTCGACCACAGCGGGCGCCCGTCTTGGGCCGCGTACGCCGTCAGCGTGCAAGGCGCTTTGCGGGGGAAGCCGGGTTCGTTCCATCCGTGCACGCCCCACTCGACTGGTCCACGGGCCGCTCCCGCTTCGTCCTTGGGTGTTACGTCCCGATCGGCGCAAAGGACCACCTCGTCGGTGGCCACCAACGTCGGTGCGGAAAAGGCCATGCGCCGCGCAGGCGTCGGCCGGGGCGTGAGCCACAGCGAGCGACCGGTGGCCGCGTCCAGGCACCCGACACCGGCGGTGCTCTGGTAGTAGACCCGCTCGCCGCGCACCGCCAGCGTGAGCGGCAAAAGAAACTCGCCGCCGGTGAACTGCTTTTTCCACAGCCTTTTGCCCGTGTCGGCTTCAACCGCAGCGATGAACCGGAAATCACTCGGCGGCGGCTCGCCCCGAGCAAACAGCCCCCCACCACGGCGACGCACCTCGGAGCTGCCCACCACCAGATACAACACCCCGTCCTGGACCAGGATCTCCTCCGTCCATGCCGTCTCCGGGTACTCCCGAATCGTCTGGCCCGTCGCCCCGTCCAGGGCCACGACAGGGCTGTCCAGACCCAGCGTCACGTAGACCGTGTCCCCCACGGCCACCAGCCGGCGGGGCAGATGGACCGGCCCGGAACGGAAGTGCCGAAGCCGGTCTACCCATGGACCGATCGGCCGCTTCCACAGCAGCGTGCCGTTGAAGGCGTCGCGCGCCACCAGCTTCCAGTCGCTGGGGAAACGGATCGATGCCAGCGGGCCTTCGTCCACAATGGCAAACAATCGGCCCCGGGCCACCACCGCCGCGCTCACGCTGGCCAGCTCCTCGTGGCTTCGCCCCCACTTGGGCCCCGCGGTCCACTGGATCGAACGGGGAATGCCCACGCGCCGATCCCGGGCCACTGCGTTGTTGTCGGGGCCGTGAAGAAAGTGGCCCCAGTCGTCCATGTCCTTCGGCCACGGCTTGACCAGCTTCCGGCCGCCCACGAAGGCCACGCCGCCGGGTACAAGGACGCGGAGGATCTCCTCGCGCGGGACCTGGCCCCCCGTGCTGTCGATCACCAGGTTGATCAGATTATCCGCATACGGCAGGTGCCGGCCGTCGAACCGGCTCACCGACACCTTTCCGTACAGGCCCGCCGCGTGGATGTTCTGCCGCGCCGCGGTCACCCGCCCCTGGTCGACGTCCAGCCCGTGAACGACGTACTGCGGCCCGAGCCACAGCTTGGCCGTCTGCCGTCCGTCCCCACATCCCAGATGGACGAGGATCCCTCCTTGCACCCCGGACGATCTGGCCAACTCGACGACATCGGTTTGCGACGCCGCCGATACAGCCAGTACCAGAAGGACGATAGTGTGTTGCATGAGCCTTGCTCTCCCTGGAGTCCCCACACGTGCACTGATGTCCGACGAACGTTACGTACCCAGCCGTGTCGCACACATGGCCATGGCCCTTGGCGGCTTCAACTCGCTGTGCCTGCCTCGAACACGGCCCCTTTGTTCACCCCCAACGTCGCAGAATGGAAACGGAGGATGGGCATTCTTGCCCCTCAGGCACAGGCTCCACCGCCGACTCCGGCTAGTGCGGCAAAACTCACCCTTGTGACATCTACGGTGCCCGCGTAACGCGAGTTTTGTCGCACCTGTGGCGGACAAGAATGTCCGTCCCACCCTGCGGGTTTGCAACGCTGGGGTTCACTGTGCCGGCAAGGCGGCCCATCAGGTCCAGCCGCCCCAATGCCGCCCCCGGGCACCAACTGTAACTGGGCCGCCAGCCGAAAGCAACTTGCGCCGTGCACGGGTTGATTTGCCCTCCGGCCTTCGCGCGACTGCTTTGAACTGACACGTCCGGCGCAGGTGGGGTCAACGGGACGGGCAGATGACAGCTGTCCGGCCGCGGTGTCCGCACCGGTGAGCTCCATGCGTCAGACGCGGGCGTCGCGGACCCGGGGGGCACTGGTTTTGCAATCCGGGCCGTGGCGTGTTAGAGTCATGGGGCGAAGACGGTCGGTCAGCTTGTCCGGCGGGTGGCATGGGCAAGCGGAACATGGCCGGGCGTTTCCGGACCGATGGGCTGGGATTAAGATGGTGGCCCGCGGTGCGGGCCGGCCGGCTGCGTGGCCAGGCGGCGTCATCCTGTAGCATGGCCGGAGGTTCAACGGGAGGTACGTGATGCGGCGAGAGCAAGGCAATCGGTGCAGTCGGCGGCGGTTCGTCCGTTCGACCGGGGCACTGTTGGCCGCGGCGCCCTACGCCATCACCTCGTCGGCCTTGGGGGCTGGGGGAGCGGTGCCGGCCAGCGAGCGGATTGCCGTCGCCTTCATCGGGCTGGGAGGACACGGCATCGGGCGGAACCTGCAGATGTTCTTGTACCAGAACGATGCGGAACCGGTGGCCTTGTGCGACGTAGACCGCCGGCGCGTCGATCGGGCGCTGAAGGTGGTACGCCGGCGACGGGGCGAGCGATTCCGCTGTCAGATCACGCGCGACTGGCGAGAAGTGATCGCCCGCCGTGACGTGGACGCGGTGATGATCTCGACCCCGGACCATTGGCACGTGCCCCTCTCGCTGGCCGCTATCCGCTCAGGCAAAGACGTCATTTGCGAAAAGCCGACGCTGACGATCGCCGAAGGCCGGGTGCTGGCCGACGCGGTCCGAAGGTACGGGGCGGTGTTTCAGACCTCGACCGAGGACCGTTCGGTGGACATCTACCACCGCATGGCCGAACTGGTACGGAACGGGCGGATCGGCAAGTTGAGGCGGATTTTCGTGCAACTGCCGGCTGGGCCGGATCAACCGGGTGACCCGCGCCCAAAGCCGGTCCCCGAGGGGTTGGACTGGGATATGTGGCTCGGGCCGGCCCCATGGAAGCCCTATCGTGAGGGGTTGCACCAATTCCATTGGCGATGGAACCGCGACTACTCCGGCGGACAGCTGACCGACTGGGGCGCCCACCAGTTGGACACCGCCCAATGGGCCAACGACACCGAACGCACGGGGCCCATCGAAGTGGAAGGGGTGGGCAAGCGGCATGAGACGGGGCTGTACGACACGTTTTACGAGTACCATCTGGTTTACCGATACGCCGACGGCGTGGTGATGCACGTGGACAGCGGCGGCACGGGATTGCGTTTCGAGGGCACCGACGGGTGGGTGGGCAACGATAGCTGGCGGGCCCCCTTGAAGGCCAGTTCGCCGGAGATCCTGCGCAGCGTGATCGGCCCGGAGGAGATCCATTTGTACACGTGTCCTGAGGGCGAGCATCGCAATTTCCTGGATTGCGTCAAAAGCCGCCGTGATCCGTATTTCCCAGCGGAAGTGGGGCACCGCTGTTCGACCATCTCCCATATGGGCAACATTGCCATGGAGTTGGGCCGCAAGCTGCGCTGGGACCCGCAGACCGAGACGTTCCTGGACGACGACACGGCCAATCGGATGCGCGGGCGCGCCAGCCGCGAACCGTGGAGGATTTGAAGCCGGCACGCCGCCGGTGGTGCACGATGCTGGGGCAGTTATCCCTTTGTCCTGATCAACTTGAGGAGCTGAGACGATGCGAAACGGCAAAGTAACGAGACGCACGTTTGTCCGAGCCACCGGGGCGGCTCTGGCCGTGCCCTGGCTGGTTCCCTCGGCCGCGTTGGGCAACGCTCGGCGGGCGGCAGCCAGCGAGCGGATCGTGATGGGGGCCATCGGCGTGGGCGGCCGGGGCATGTCCGACATGAAGTCCCTGCTGGGCAACGCGGACGTGCAGATGGTGGCTGTGAGTGATGTGCAGCGGAGCCGCCGCAAGCAGGCCAAGGCGGCCGTGGACCAGCATTACGGCACCAGCGACTGCGATACGTACATCGACTTCCGCGAGCTTCTGGCGCGCCAGGACATCGATGCGGTGCTCATTGCCACCGGTGACAACTGGCACACCTGCGCTTCGATCATGGCCGCCAAAGCCGGTAAGGATATTTATTGCGAAAAGCCGATGTCCGTCGTGGTGGCCGAAGGGCGTGCGCTGTGTGAGACGATGAGGCGGTATGGTACGATCTTTCAGTGCGGCACCCAGCGGCGGAGCGTGCCGCGGTTCGCCTTCGCCGTCCAGCTGGCTCGGAGCGGCAAACTCGGGCAATTGAAAACCCTGTACGCCGAGAAAGCCCCGGCCCGGTGGTTCCCCCAGGGGCATCACGAAATCACGTTGCCGCCCGAGCCGGACCCGCCCCGCGAAGAGCTGGATTGGGACCTGTGGTTGGGCCCCGCCCCGTGGCGGCCCTACAACCACACCTACGTGACCC
This sequence comes from Planctomycetota bacterium, assembly GCA_015661985.1. Taxonomy (GTDB): domain Bacteria; phylum Planctomycetota; class Planctomycetia; order Pirellulales; family Thermoguttaceae; genus SZUA-1497. Next base: position 14,558 of record DQVB01000752.1, read on the forward strand.
GCCAGTTCTGGATGGCCCATCGCGATTTCGCCGGTGGCGCGCTGACCGAATGGGGAAGCCACACGGCCGACCTTTGCCAATGGGCCAATGACGCCGATGACACGACGCCCGTCGAATTCGAGCTGGCCCAGGGTACCGTGGTAGCCCATTACGCCAACGGAGTAAAGCTCATCTTCGAGGAAGGCGAATGGCCGCTCCACGTCCGCTTCGTGGGCACCGAAGGCTCGGTCTACGTGGACGACGACGGCAATATCGAAACGGATCCGCCCTCGCTCCTGGCCGATCGCCGCTTCGGCAAAGGTTATCCGCAAGCCAATCACGTGCGGAATTTCCTGGATTGCGTGAAGTCGCGCCGCCAGCCGGTGGCCCCGGCCGAAGGCGCCCACCGGGCCAACTCGACCTGCCAGGTGGCCAACATTTGCCTCCAATTGGGGCGCAGCCTGCGCTGGGATCCTGAAAAGGAACGGTTCGTCGGCGATCCGATGGCCGATCAGAAATTGGCTCGCGCCTACCGCGCCCCGTGGCGGCTGTAGGGCCCACGTGGTCGACGCCACGAGGGCCCGAAGGGGTCGCGACTGGCCTGCCCAGCGCGCGGTTCCACGTCGGTAAGATGGTTGTCCGTTCTTCTTGATAGGAAAGGGAAGCAAAGATGTTTACCAACAGATTCGCCGTGATCGCAGGGATCGTTGCGCTTTTGGCAGTGGGCATGGCGGTGGCGCCGGCTGCCGAAGGGCCCGATCCAGCGGCGGTGGACCAGGCCTTTGAGGCCTTGAAGACTTATGATTGGGGAAGCGATCGGGCGCCGCTGGAGGCCTTGGAGAAAGCCGTGGCAGCTTGCCATAAGGACGAAGCAGCTCGCCGCCAATTGGAGAAACGCCTCGCCGCCGTGCTCGGCTCGGATGTGTCCAACGCCGCCAAGGATGTGGTGTGTCGGCAACTGAGCCTCATCGGTTCGGCCGCCTCCGTCCCCGCCCTGGCCGCCCTGTTGCCCGACAAGGAGCTTTCCCACATGGCGCGCTACGCCCTGGAGCGGATGCCCTGCCCGGAGGCGGTGGCTGCCATGCGGCAAGCGCTGGAGAAGACCGACGGGTTGGTCAAGGTGGGCATCATCGGGTCGCTCGGCGTGCGGCGCGACGTTGAGAGTGTTCCTGCCCTGGTCAAACTGCTGAGCGACGCGGACGTTGAAACGGCGTGCGCAGCGGCCGCGGCCCTGGGCTCGATCGGTAACGCCCAAGCCGCCCAGGCCCTGCGCGGGTTCCTGGCCAAAGCACCCGAGCCGGTCCGGATGGCAGCCGCGGACGCTTGCCTCACCTGCGCCGAGCGCCTCCTGGCCGCTGGCAACAAGGCCCAAGCTTCGGCCCTGTACATGGCACTGACCAAACCCGGCCAACCGAAGCACGTGCGGCTGGCCGCCATGCGCGGATTGCTGGCCGTCAAAGGCCAGAAGTAACCCCCGGCCCCTGCCACAGGCGGGCTGGATTCGATCCGTATTTGAAAAAGGGAGCAACCGTGTTGAACAGCTTTTGTCGAAGGGCGGTGGCCGTTTGTCTGCTCGCGGCGGCCTGGTACACCGTGACGGCTGAAACGGCCTGCGCAGCCGAAGAGGAGACGGACACAGGGCTGGTGCAGATGGTCGTCGAATTGATCAAGGACGCGGACCGGGACATGCACGCCTTGGGGTTGCAGCAGGTGCGCGAAGAGTTGCCCGGTGAGGCCGTCACCCGGCAGTTGGTTGACCTGCTGCCGGAACTTCCTCCTGAGCGGCGCGCCGGGCTGATCGAAGCATTGGGCGAACGAGGCGACCGGGCGGCTCGCGAAGCAGCGGTCGAGATGGCCCGGGCCGGCGAGGAGGTGGTACGAGCAGCGGCCCTTCGGGCCTTGGGCAGATTGGGCGATGCTTCGCACATCGAGCTGTTGGCCAGCAAAGCAGCCAGTGGGTCGGACCAAGAACGGGCCGCCGCCCGGGAAAGCCTGCAGCGACTAGGTGGCCAAGGCATCGACGAAGCGATGATTGCCGCGGCCAAGGAGGCCGAAGCCCCCGTGCGTGTGGAACTCCTGGCCGCGCTGGCCGCGCGGAACGTCCGAGCGGCCATGCCCGTCGTGCTGGACAACGTGCGCGCCGGAGAGCCCGAGGTTCGCCAGGCGGCCTTGGATGCCCTTCGTTACTTGGCCGAACCCAGCCAGATCGAAACGGTGGTCGAGCTGATCAAGGAGTTGCCCGCCGGGCCGGAGCAGACCAAGGCGACATTGGTCCTGCTGGCCCTTTCGAGCCGTGACGGGGCGGCCTGCGCCCCGGCGATCGCCGCGGGACTGGAGGGTGCGGCGCCGACTGCCAGGATTGCGCTTCTCCATGGACTGGCCCGAGCCGGGGGCCCGGAGGCGCTCGAAGCCGTCTCGGCGCGACTGGAGGACGAAGACGCCGCCGTGCGGGACGAAGCTGTGCGCATCCTCGCCCGTTGGCCCGATCCGGCCGCGGCCGAAACGCTGCGGCGGCTGGCCGCCCACCGCGGGAACCTCCGCTGGCACGTGCTGGCCCTGCGCGGCCTGGTACGCTTGGCCCAGCCTGACCCGAGCCAGCCGGCCAACTTGAAGCTGGTGGCCGAAGCCCTTCAACTGGCCGCCCGTCCAGAAGAAAAACGCCTGGTACTGGCGGCCGCAGCCACTGTGCCGTCGCCCGAAGCCCTCAGCCTGGTCCTCCCGCTTGTGGACGATGAGGGCCTGAGTGAAGAAGCAGCCTTGGCGGCCGTTCTAATCGCCGAAAAAATGAAGAAGGCGGATCAGCCCCAGCTCCAGGCGGCCATGAAGAAGGTGATCAGCACGGCGAAGAACTCGGAGACGATCAGGCGAGCCAAGAAGGTCCTGGCTGTCGGCAAACCGGCTGGCCCTTCGCCGTAGGATGTCGCCAGACGGTTGCCAGAATGGGCAAAACCATAGGAAAGAACTGAGTCTTTCGGGAGAGGAACGCAGTGAAACGTTTTCTTGCCACCA
>DQVB01000272.1 GCA_015661985.1 Planctomycetota bacterium
CGCCCGCGGCGGCCGCCCGGGCGCTCTGGCGTTTCACGAACCGCGTGACGGTCTTGTAAAGCTCGAACTCAGGCCCGTCGATCTGGAACTCGACCGAATGCGGAATGCGTTTCGTGAAGATCTTCTTCGCGACCCACGTGCCACTTACGCGCTGCGGGAAGTAGACCATCGCCTCTTTGGTCCGCCGCAAGTAGAAAGGCGCGCGGCGGCGATCCATGGCTTCACGGATCGAACGGACGTCGGCGTAAGCGTCCGGATCGAGCAGCTGCAAGAACAGGCTGAAGTTGACCGGGTCGCCTTTGTGCGGTGTGGCCGTCAGGAGCAACAGGTGGTCACTCGTGTCCCGCAACAGCTCGCCCAGGGCGTAGCGGGCCGTCTTCCGGGCCGGCGGCGTCCACGACATGCGGTGAGCTTCATCCACGATCGCCAAGTCCCAGTGAACCTGCCGGAGACCGGGCAGGATCTCGGTGCGCTTGGCCAAGTCCAGGGACGTAATAACCTGGTTCTGCTCAAGCCACTGGTTGACGCCAAACTGGTCGCGGATGTCGGAGCCCTTCAAGACGATGAATTTCTCATCGAACTTCTCCTTCAATTCCCGCTGCCACTGGAAGGCGAGGTTGGCTGGCGCCACGACCAGCACCCGCTCAGCCAGCCCGCGCAGTTTCAGCTCCCGGATCAGCAGGCCAGCCATGATCGTCTTGCCGGCGCCGGCGTCGTCGGCCAAGAGGAACCGGACTCGTGAAAGCTTGAGCAGGTAGTCGTAGACGGCCTCGAGCTGGTGGGGGAGCGGATCGACCTTGGAGATCGACAGGCCGAAGTAGGGGTCAAACTCGTAGGCGATGCCGAGCGAGTACGCCTGAAGCCCCAGTCGCAAGAGATTGCCGTCCCCGTCGTAGGATGAGGTGCTGTCGAGGATGGTCAGCGCCTCCAGGTCCGCCTCGGTCAGCGTTACCCGGCGAAACCGCTCCGAGTGCGTGCCGACCAGGCCGACCACCCACGCCCCGTCCCCACTGGGCGCGACGGTTTCCACGCGCATGGGCTCGTTGAAGAGTGGCCCGGTGAGGGTCTGGCCGACGCGCAAACGGGATGTTGCCGTCATGGTTGTGTCTACCGAATGCATGCGCGCAACCGCTGCCTGCGGCTGCGCACTCGTTAACTAAACAGTTTGCGCACGGCTATGATAGCCATTTGGACGTCGGTCGACAATCCCCCGTCGACAAGAAGAGGCGGGATGCTGACGATACTCAGAGTTGGGTCTCGACTGGCGACCACAGCGACCGCTGTTTGCGCCAATCGGCTTCGGCCGCGATGGGGCGGAGGTGCTTTTCCGTGATTGGGTCGCGGCGCTGCTCAATCCGCGCCAGCAGCAGAGCAATTCTTCCCGAATGTCGGGGGCAAGAGCCGCGGCGCGTCGCCGAGTTTCGCACGTAGCGGCGGACGGCCCGGGCCAAGATGGCGGCTACCGGCGCAAGCCGCTCCTTCGGCGTCATTTCCAGTGACAGGCGATCCGGCATTGCGACAGGCTCCTTGATGGGCTTCCCTGCCGTTTATGTATGCCGTTTGCGTCGCAAGTGTCGGGATTCTGCGAGGTTCTTGCTTCCCGCCCGATCAAGAACAGACACGCGCGCGAAGCCTCTAGACCATAAACGCCGGGTCGACTTTTGCTGACCACCGGCGGTTTTGAATGGGCGCGACATGAGGATTTACAATGGATTCCAAATCGCCGGTTGCCCGCGGCCAGAGACGCCGAGACTTCGGCGGTGGAAGGGGCAAACCGGCCCGCAGAGGGCTGCCCGTGGTGTGGCGGCCCCGGGTAGGGAGAGACGAACCGAGATGGTCCGTCGCGTCGCAAAGTATTGCAATAACGCGGGTTGCGGCGCCACGCCAAGCGGACCATTACCCGCCCCGCACGGCCGATTCGAACCGCCGGGTAATGGGCGTTTGCAGGTTGTTTGGAAAGGTACGCCCGGCAGGATTCGAACCTGCAACCTGCGGATTAGAAGTCCGCTGCTCTGTCCCTTGAGCTACGGGCGCAACTGTTTCAAAGCTCAGGTGTCATGGCAACTTCAGCCGACCACCATTTCCGGCCTGGAGACCAGATAGCACACCTACTCGTGGCCACTTTCAATGGCCTCCTCCCTGCCCGCCGCCAAGTCGGCCGAGGCGGACCGGGCAACGGCGAGGCTGGCGTCGCGCTGAAAGGGTTTGGCTTTCAGAATGACTCGGTCGTGTTCGCTTTGCGCCGCCGCCTCCGCGCGGGTTTGGGGGACCGGCGGCTTGATTGGGTTGTTCGTTGAATGAGCGGCGCTTGGGGCGACCCTCGGTCGGCATGCACAGCGTGACCCAATAACCTGCGACCCTCAAGCGCCTGCGGGGTCAGCCGGTAACGACCAGCGGTAGTCTCTGGATATTGACGTTACCCGATTTGCGGTACGGCCGCGGCATGGGCTGGGCCATACCGTTGGCATCGATCGTGCGGCAGCGGATGTGGTAGCGGCCCGGTGGTATGGCCTCCAACAGCGCGGCCCAATGGACGATCGTACCGCGCAGGGGCCACTTCAGCGGCCGGCCCGTTTCCGGATCAATCTGGCTGGGAACGGGGGGCAATTTCCCCTCCGGTAGGGCGTCGCCCCAGTGTTCGGGCGGCGGCAGCACCTGGGCATCTTGCCAATCGGCCCTGGTGAAATAGGGATCGTCGGCCGGCAGGGTGGCATCCTGCGCGCAGAGCCAATACTGGACGCGGCTCAGGCCGGACATCCCCACCTGGGCCAATCCCGTGATGGGGATCGGTTGGCCGGCGGGGACTTTTTCCGGCACGTGGATGAAGCGGGCGCAGGTCTTCAGATGGCTCTCCACGTCGTTGTTCCACTCGGCGTACGTATCATTGGCCTGGTAATTGTTCGTCAGCACAATCCGCTGGAGCCACTTGACCGACTTGTTGCCGTAGCAGTCGGGCACGAACATGCGCACCGGCCCGCCGGCCTTGGGCGACAGCCACTGGCCGTTCAACTTGTAGCAGAGGATCACCGGGTGTTCGCCGGGCGGATCTTCCAGCACGCGGCCGAGGGGCAGGGAGCTTTGGAACCGTTGTTTGGGGTCGTCGTTGTGGTAGCCGTAATAGAAGACGCGGCGTACGTTGGCCACGGGTTTGGCCATCCAAATCAGTTCTCGGAGCGGCACGCCCTCCCACAACCCCATGCCGCAGGGGAACCGGCCGTTGGTGCACGTCATCACGTGCAGGAAGCGCACAGCGTGTTTTTCGGCCAACCGCATCAATCCATCCCAATCCAGCGCTGTGCCCCGCTGTTTGGAGAGCGGATTGTCCAGCTGGGCGTTGCTCTCCGGGTCGGGGACGACCTCCAGTTGCCAGGTTTCTCGGGTCAGCCCCACCTCGCGGAGCTTTTCCGGAGGGAGCGTATGAGGCGGCGGATCGCCCCGGCCATACATGCGGAATTCTTCCAGGGGAGTGATGTATTTCAGCCGCGCAATGGCCTCCTCCAGCGCCCCATCCCCCGCGCCGTCGGCGGCCCACAGGGACGAAGCGCTCAGGCCGGCGGCGCCGGCCACCCCGAGCTGGAGGAAGAACCGCCGGGTCAAAGCCAGATGGCGGCGTACCCATTCTGCTGAATCCTGCATGCGTCGAGCCTCTGTGCGTTCTACGGAAGCGAAAGACCCGTCTATGGTCATGGTCATTTTAGCCGCGCGAACCGCCTCGGGCAACTGGCCGCGGCCCGGATGACTCAGGCGGCCCTGTCTTCAGGCGCCGGGATCCCCTTGCCCTTCAAGTGGTAGACGTAGGCCAGTACTTCGGCCACGGCTGCGTAGCGTTCGTGGGGAATGGGGTGGTTCACCTCCACCTCGCGATAGAGGGCCTGGGCCAGCGGCTTTCGCTCCACGATGGGGATCCCGTGCTGCAGGGCCAGACGGCGGATGCGTTGGGCCAACAGGCCCGCCCCTTTGGCCACCACCACGGGGGCGGCCATGGCTTCGGGGTCGTAACGGATGGCCACGGCCAGTTCCGTCGGGTTGGTGATCACCACATCGGCTTTGGGCACCTCGGCCGAGATCCGGTTGAGCACCAGCTGGCGCTGAACCACCTTGCGGCGGGCCGCAATGTGGGGATCCCCCTCCAGGTTCTTCAGCTCTTCGCGAACCTCCTGGGGCGTCATCCGCAGGTCCTGCTCGTACTTCCACCGCTGGAAGGCATAATCCAAGATGGCCAACACCACCAGGGCCAGGGCCACCTGCAGCATCGTGCTCAGCATGATGCGTGCCACATAGACCGCAACCGTCTCGGCAGCCATGCCGGGAAGGGCCAGAATCGTTTCCCGATGCCCATACAACGACACAAAAGACACAGCGGCGATCACAACGACCTTGAACAGCCCGAAACCCAAGCGAGCTATGTTGGTGATGGACGCCAGCCGTCCAAAACCGCGAAGCGGATCGATGCGCGTGATATCCGGCGACAGCCGGCCAGGAAGAAACAAGAACCCGCTTTGTGCCAGGTGCGCGGCTATGCCGGCCACCATCATCACCGCCATCAGGGGAAGCACGTAGCGAGTCAGCGCGGACAAGGCAGAACGGCATTGGACGACGACCAAATCCGGATCCACACGCACCCACGCCTCCCCGCCCAGGTGCTGGCGGCTGTAATCGTCCAGGAACCCGGCCAATGGGCCACCCAAAAGCCATAGGGCCGCCGTGCCGACCAGCAGCAACACGGCAGAAGCCAAGTCCTGGCTCTTGGCCACATGCCCCTCCTCGCGCGCCTTCTGGCGCCGATGAGGCGTTGGCTCCTGGGATTTATCGCCGTGCTGCTCGGGCATGGGGCAACGGGAATCCGAGGTGGGCCGTCAAGCGGCCGGGGACGCTACGGCTTCGCCCGCCGTCAGCCCAACCAGTGGCCGGGAAACGGCGCGTTCAGGCCATCGAGGATTACCGCCAAGGCCGCCTCGATCTGGTCCTGAAACACCCACGCCGCACCGCCCAGCGTCAAGGCCAACACGGCGAAGACCAACAGCGAGTTCATGCCGAATCCTACCGCCAAGATGTTCAGCTGCGGGAGCGTGCGGCTGATCAGGCCCATGACCAGCGTGGAGAGCAACAGCGCCGTGACCACGGGGGCTGCAGCCCGTACCCCCAGCCGGAAACTCTGATCCAACAACTCGACGAATGCCCCGCCGAGCGACGGATACGCCAGCGCCGTGCCCGGCCGAATCGTGTAGAACGTATCCAACAGCCCTGCCATCAACACGCGATGGCCCCCAATGGTGACGAACACCGCCATCCCCACCAGGAACAACAACCGGGAGAACTGCGGCACACTCTCACCGCTGGCAGGGTCGAACACGTCGGCCAACATCAAGCCGCTGATTCGCCCCATCAACTGGCCGGCCAAATGGATGCCGGAAAACAGCACCGCCAGCCCCAAACCCAGACTGAGCCCGACAACCAACTCGCCCCAGACCAGTACGAGGTAGTGCACCAACGTCCCGGGCACCTCCACCGAAACGTCAACCTGAGTGGGCGTGATCACCAGCGCCAGAGCCGCGGCCAACAAGGCCTTCACTCGCGCCGGCAACTCCTTCAGCCCCAACATCGGGGCGGTGACCAACAGCCCACTGATCCGGACAAAAACCAAGCTGAACAGGAGAAACAACTGCATGTCCAGCCGGAAAACCCAGTCCACGGCATGCCTCTCCCGTTCACAACGTCCCCGGGATGTTGCTGATCAACCCCTGGCTGTACTCCACCATCCGCGTGATCAGCCACGGCAGGATGAGACTGAGTACCAATACCATGGCCACGATCTTGGGCACAAAGGCTATGGTCTGCTCCTGAACCTGCGTCAACGCCTGGAGCAGACCGATCATCAGCCCCACGACCATGCCGGCAACCAGCACAGGAGCGCTGACCAACAACGCTATCCAAATCGCCTGGCGAGCCAGATCGATAGCAACCTGCGGTGTCATCCTTACCGGCAACCACTTGTCTCCGGCGACTGTACGTACACCTAGACGGCCTCACAACGGAGCCTGGATGCTGGCCATCAGCATCTCGACCACCAGATGCCAGCCGTCGACGAGCACGAACAAGAGCACCTTGAAGGGAAGCGAAATGAGCACAGGTGGCAGCATGAGCATGCCCATGGACACCATCACGCTCGCCACCACCATGTCGATGATCAAAAAGGGCAAATAGATCTGGAAGCCGATCAAAAACGCCGTCTTCAATTCGCTCAGCATGAACGCCGGGATCAATGCTTGCAGCGGCACATCGTCGTAACCGAACTCGGCGTCTTCCTCCGGATCGGGCGCGTCGGGCAGATAGCTCAAGAAGAGCCACACGTCGCTGCTGTTGCCACACCGCTCGATCTGGAGGCTCATGAAGCGTCGGACCGGCGCCTGGCCACGCTGCCAGGCTTCAGCCAGGCTGATTTCACGCTGTGTGTACGGCCGGATGGCTTCGTCATAGACCTGCTTCCAGACCGGCGTCATGATGAACAGCGTGACGAACAGCGCAATGGACGTGATCACCTGGCTGGGCGGCAGCTGCTGGGTCCCAAGGGCCTGCCGCAGAAGCCCCAACACGACCACGATGCGGATGAAACAGGTCGTCATCAACAGCACGGCCGGAGCCAGGCTGAGAACGGTCAACAGCAGCATCACCTGGAGGGTGGCGCTGAGCCCCTCCGGGCTGGTCCACTGGCTCGGAC